>CAYNBX010000108.1:0-6537 GCA_964395505.1 uncultured Bacteroidales bacterium
TTAAATAATTGTAAAGAAAATAATGAATTTTTAAGGTTAATAAATTTGATTAGGGATTTTTACTAATTTTGTTTTTAACTTTTATAAAAAAACAAAACGTATAACTTTTGATTAAGATGAAAAAAATTGAAAAAATAGGAGTATTAACATCAGGAGGGGATGCTCCGGGAATGAATGCAGCTATTAGGTCTGTTGTAAGAACAGGCATTTATAATGACCTTGAGGTGGTTGGAATTTATGAAGGATATGATGGTTTGATAAACTGCAAACTTGTAAATATGTATAGTAATTCTGTTTCAAATATTATTCAAAGAGGAGGTACTATTTTAAGGTCAGCGCGCAGTCAGGAATTCAGAACTAGAAAAGGTATGAATGCAGCTTATGAAACTCTTAAAGAAGCTGGTATTGACGCTTTGGTAGTTATTGGTGGAGATGGGACTTTCAGAGGGGCTTATAAATTCGGGAAAATTTATAATTATCCAGTAATAGGTATCCCGGGTACTATTGACAATGACTTGTATGGAACTGATTTTACTATTGGGTATGACACAGCAATAAATACAGTTGTGGATGCTGTAGATAAGATAAGAGATACTGCCAGTTCACATAATAGATTGTTTTTTATAGAAGTAATGGGTAGAGATGCAGGCTTTATTGCAATACGTACTGGCATTGCTTGTGGAGCTGAGGGAATTTTAATACCTGAAACAAAAACTCATATTAGTGACTTGATAAACTTGCTAGAACATGACTGGAGAGAAAATAAAAACTCAGGGATAATTATTGTCTCTGAAGGTGATGATGCAGGCGGAGCTTTTCAAATTGCTAAAAAAGTTGAAGAGAGATTTACAAACTACACAACAAGAGTAACAATATTAGGGCACATACAAAGAGGTGGCTCACCAAGCTGTATGGACAGAGTATTAGCAAGCACTCTAGGTTATGAAGCTATAAATGCATTAATTAATGGTAAAAAAGGCGTAATGGTTGGTTCTATTAACAATAAAGTAGCTTTTACTCCTTTTGAAAAAGCCGTAAAACATCATCATAATATTAACAAAAATATGATGGAAATGGCAAGAATACTCTCTTTGTAATTTAATTATTAAAAATTTTATTTTACAAAATATATTGAACTTATACCTTTTATAGCTTAACAAAATAATAAGCAGCAAAATCAATGGAACGAATTACTTTATTTGCTGATGTCTTACTGCCATTACCTATTCCTGGTTTATATACCTATCGTATTCCTTTTGAACTGAATGATGTTGTTAAAAAGGGTATAAGGGTTGTCGTTCAGTTTGGTAGAAAAAAAATATATACTGCGTTGGTTCGCAATGTTCACAAAAATCCTCCAAAAGATTATCAACCTAAATATATCTTATCTGTTCTTGATACATATCAAATTGTTAATGATACTCAATTCAAATTTTGGGAATGGATTTCATCTTACTATATGTGTAAACAAGGAGAGGTGATGAATGCTGCTTTGCCTTCTGCATTGAAACTTGCAAGTGAAACAAAGATAATTCTAAATCCCAAATTCAATAAAGACTATTCACTGCTTAATGAAAAAGAATATCTAATTGTTGAAGCTCTTGAAATTCAAAATATACTTACCATAACTGAAGTTTCTAACATTATTAATCAAATAAAAGTTATACCTTTAATCAAAACACTTATTGAAAAGGGTGTTGTCCTGATTGAAGAAGAATTGACTGAGCGTTACAAGCCAAAAATTGAAACTTTTGTATGCTTAACCAAAGAATATGACAATGATGATAAGCTAAGAGAAGCCTTTGACAACCTTAGCAAAAGAGCATATAAACAATTGGAACTGCTGATGTCTTTTATTAATCTCTCAGGGAAAATCAATAAAAAACCCAAACAAATAACCCGTTCACAGCTTCTTAAAAGCGTAAATGCAAATGCAGCTCAGTTGAACTCTTTAGAAAAAAAAGGAATACTTGTTACTTACAAAAAAGTCATCAGCAGATTGAAACATTATGATTCTGAATCATCAACAGATAGTATTAAATTAAATGAATTTCAGGAAAAGGCTTTTAACAAAATAAAGGAGGATTTTAAAGAAAAAGATGTTGTTTTGCTGCACGGAGTAACTTCAAGTGGGAAAACAGAAATTTATATCAAACTTATTAATGAAGTAATTGCTCAAGGCAAACAAGTATTATATCTTTTGCCAGAGATAGCTTTAACCACACAGATAATCAATCGTTTAAGAAAATATTTTGGAAACAAGGTTGGTGTATATCATTCAAGATACAATGCTAACGAAAAAGTAGAAATATGGAATAAAGTCTTAAACAGAAATGCTTCCGGAGAAACAAAGGATACAAAATTTCAAATAATTCTTGGGGCAAGATCATCATTATTATTACCATTTAATAATTTAGGACTTATAATTGTTGATGAAGAGCATGATACTTCTTACAAGCAAAAGGATCCTGCACCTCGTTATAATGCAAGGGATGCTGCCATTTATTTAGCTCGAATGCATAAAGCTAAAACTTTATTAGGTTCAGCCACGCCTTCAATTGAGAGTTATTATAATGCCCAAAATGGCAAATACTCTCTTGTAGAATTACCAATACGATATCGTGAAATCCCGATGCCTGAAATAATAGTTGTAGATATAAAAGAAGAAACTCGTCTTAAAAAGATGAAATCTTTTTTTTCTTCTCTTTTGCTAAAACATATTGAAGAAGCTCTAAAAAACAATGAACAGATTATTTTATTTCAGAACAGAAGAGGCTTTTCTTTGCGTCTTGAATGTGAAAACTGCAATTGGACACCACAATGTAAAAATTGTGATGTAACTCTTATTTATCACAAGTATAACAACCAATTAAGATGTCATTATTGCGGCTATTCAATAAGAGTTCCAGAAAGATGTCCTGTATGTGGAAGTACAGAAATAAAAATGAAAGGCTTTGGTACTGAAAAGGTAGAAGAGGAACTTTCTATTTTATTTCCGGATGCCCATATCTCAAGGATGGATTTAGACACAACACGCTCAAAAAATGCTTATCAACAAATAATTAATGATTTCGAAACACAGAAAATCAATGTCCTTATTGGAACTCAAATGGTTACCAAAGGTCTTGATTTTGACAATGTAAGTTTGGTAGGAATTTTAAATGCTGACAATATGCTTAGTTTCCCTGATTTTAGAGCCTTTGAAAGAAGCTATCAATTAATAACACAGGTGAGCGGAAGAGCTGGTAGAAAAAACAAAAAAGGAAAAGTTATTATTCAAACCTATAACCCTTATCACACTGTCATAAGAAATGCTATTAATAATGATTATTTATCTATGTTCAATTCTCAAATCATTGAACGAAAGAAATTTAAATACCCACCCTTTTACCGTCTTATAAAAATCACTCTAAAACATAAAGACTATAAAATATTAAATAATGCAGCAAAAGAATTTGCCAATATGTTAAGAAATAAATTTAGTAATCGTGTATTAGGTCCTGAATACCCATTGGTTTCAAGAATAAAAACATTTTATCTGAAAAATATTCTTATCAAAATTGAGAAACGCGTTTCTCTTTCTGCTGTGAAATCTGAGATAATAAATCAAATTAACATATTCCATTCAAGTAAACGCAATAAATCAATAAGGGTAATTATTGATGTAGATCCCTTATAAATAGCTTATATGCATACTTGATATTCACTAAATATTTTGGTACTAGTGCGAATTTAATGTAAGAATTAGAATTGAAAGAGGATAAAACTTAATAGAAAAAAATTAATAAATATTGAGTCAGGTATAAAAACACCTTTGCATTAAAATAACAGTAGAACCAATATTTTAGTAATACCTGATGTGCTTTTTACTAATTTTCTAATTTTTTTTCTTAAAATGAGCATTAATAATGATTTTGTTCTCCCTTTTAAACTAATTCAAATTTTTGTTGTTATTTCTGTTATTTTACTATTTTTTTGTTAAGATATTCAAGCAGGGGGAGAAATTGTTTAAAAAAAGGATAATTTATTCGAAGTCAATTAGTAATTGGTTTTTAGTAATATTGTCGTTTATTTCAACATAAACTTTTTTGATAACTCCATTAATTGGAGACAAAATATAGTTGTTCATTTTCATTGCCTCTAATATTAATAATTTATCATTTTTTTTAACTGTATCGCCCTTTTTTACAAAAATTTTATTTATAGTTCCTGGAGAAAAAGAAGTAAGTTTTTTAGGATTTTTTGGTTTATAAAACTTCTTTGACAAAAATTTCTTTGTAGCTTTAGTTTTATATTTTACATGGCCAAGATTTAATCTAATAAATTTATCTGATGATTTTGATTTTTCCATAATATTATTATTTTAGAAAGGAGGAATACCGTGTTTTTTGTTAGGTGTCATTTGATCTTTGTCTTTTGATATTTCAAGAGCATGTATCAAAAAATGACGAGTTTCATTAGGTTCAATAACAGCGTCAACATAGCCATAAGCAGCAGCAACATAAGGGTTGGCAAATTTTTCTCTATATTCTTTTATTTTTTGTTTTCGTAATTTTTCCGGATTATCAGAGTTTTTAATTTCTTTTCTAAAGATAATATTAGCTGCGCCTTCAGGACCCATAACAGCAATTTCTGCTGTAGGCCAGGCAAAAACAAAATCAGCTTTTAAATGGTGGGAGCACATAGCAATATAACCACCACCATAAGCTTTACGAAGTATAACTGTTAATTTGGGCACTGTTGCTTCTGAAAAGGCATAAAGTAATTTAGCACCGTGTCTTATAACTCCTGCGTGTTCCTGGTCAACACCTGGAAGATAACCAGGAAGATCAACAAAGGTTACCAAAGGAATATTAAATGCATCGCAGTAACGAACAAAACGTGCAGCTTTATCAGAACAATCAACATCTAAAACACCAGCTAATACCATTGGCTGATTGGCAACAATACCTATTGTTTGACCATTTAATCTTGCAAAGCCTATAACAATATTGGCTGCAAACATTTTTTGAACTTCTAAAAATTCCGAGTCATCACATATAGCTTTAATAATATCTCTTATATCATAAGGCTGTTTTGGATTTGTTGGGAAAATATTATCAATTTTGTAAAGTTTTGTTTTTGGAGATTTTTTAGGGAAAGTTTTTGCTTTTACAGTATTATTCCATGGTATAAAACTTGCAAGTTGTTTAATTTGATCAAAACATTCATGCTCACTTTTAGCAAAGAAATGTGCATTACCTGTAATTTCTGCATGTACTTGTGCACCACCAAGTTCTTCCATAGAAATTTCTTCACCTAAAACAGTTTTAATAACATCCGGTCCTGTGATAAACATTTTAGAAATTTTATCAACAACAAAGACAAAGTCAGTAAGTGCTGGTGAATAAACAGCGCCACCTGCACAAGGTCCTAAAATGACTGAAATCTGTGGTATAACACCGGAAGCTTGCGTGTTCAGATAAAAAATATCTCCATAACCTGCCAATGAATTTACTCCTTCCTGGATTCTTGCACCTCCTGAGTCATTAATACCTATTAAAGGTATCTTTAACTTCATTGCGTGGTCCATAATCTTTGTTATTTTTTTTGCGTGCATATATCCAAGAGAGCCCCCTGCTACTGTGAAATCCTGTGCATAAATACATACAGGACGTCCGCTTATAGTGCCTGTGCCTGTTATAACTCCATCGCAAGGAAGATACTTTTTGTCCATATCAAAATCTTTGGCTGCATGTTCTACAAAGAGATCGTATTCTTGAAAGGATTTTGGGTCAAGTAGTGCAATGATCCTTTCTCGTGCTGTCATCTTTCCAGTTGCCTTTTGTTTCTCTATGGCTTTGTTGCCGCCACCTTTCAATACATTTCGCATCCTCCTTTTTAGGTCTATCGTCTTTTGTGTTAAAGATGTCATATCTTAAAAATTAAGTGAATTCTACTTTTTTTTAATAATAATTTTAATATATTAGTTCATTTTTTAAACAAAATTAATTAATTTTATTAAAATGAAAATAAATATCTATTTTTAATTTGAGAAAACTGTAATATTTGAATTATTTTGTTTGTAATTTGTTGATTAAGAAAAATTTGTTTTAAATAGTTATTTTGTTTTAAAAATATTGTTGAGATTTTAAATATAAAAATGCATATATAATAATAAAAAATGAATATTGAAGAATTAAGAGAATATTGTCTTTCAAAAAAAGAAGTAACAGAATGTTTGCCTTTTGATGATATTACTTTAGTCTTTAAGGTAATGGATAAAGTGTTTGCTCTTATTAAGCTGGATTGTGAACTTAATATAACTTTAAAGAGTAATCCTGATAAAGCAATTGAATTACGTGAAAGTTACAACTGTATAAAGCCTGCTTTTCACATGAACAAAATGCATTGGAATACAATTTTAATAGATAGTTCTATTAGTACTAACTTAATTTATGAATTGATTGATGATTCTTACAATTTGGTAGTAGATAAGCTTACAAAAAAACAGAAAAAGAATTTATTAAAGCTGTGATTTTATAAACAGATGAAACA
>CAYNBX010000109.1:0-6464 GCA_964395505.1 uncultured Bacteroidales bacterium
AGACATAAAAAAAATGATTTCTAAAAATCGTTTTAATCTCATAATACACCCAAAGTCAAAGGGTAGTGCCAGAGAATGGGGACTTTATAACTTTTCTAAACTGATTGAGATTTTACCCGAAGATAAATTCAAAATTTTTGTAACTGGTATTAAAAAAGAAGGACTGCTTGTTAGAGAATTGTTGATCGATAAATATCCACAAATAACAGATTTGACAGGAAAACTAAGCCTTGAAGAATTAATAAGTTTTATAGCAAATGCAGATGGCATAGTAGCAGCAAGCACAGGACCCTTGCATCTATCAGCTGCTTTGGGAAAATATGCAATTGGAATTTACCCGCCTATAAAACCTATGAATCCTGCAAGATGGGCTCCTCTCGGAAAGAATGCTTCGTATCTCGTGTTGAATAAAAAATGTAATAAATGCAGAAAAAGCGGAAGATGTGAATGCATTGAAAACATTAAACCTGAATCTGTTAAAAAGAAATTAATGGGTATTCTTGGCACAATAATTTAGTGATTTTCTATTTTATTAATTTTAAAGACAGGAAAGGAATTAATCCACTGTATTCTAATAGCATACAAAAAATAATATGATTATATAAATGTGTGTAAGGATAAGGGCTGCAAAGCAAAAAACTCTAATATATCAATATATATTTGAAGAATCCAATAAAGCCGAATTTTTATGCATTGAATAATAGTCATAAAAAATTCATGCCTGCCCTGATTTTCTATGTGAATTTTACGAATTATTCTTGAGAACAAAAAATAAAACTTAATGAATCTTCTTAAAAGCATAAAACATTCTTCTTTTTTCCCATATTTCTTATTTCTGATATTAGCCATAATATCCTATTGGCAAGTTGCTTTTCTGCAAAATAGTCTAAAATGGGATATGCTTGATTGTTATCTTCCGTGGAGATATTTTGTCAGTGACAGCATTCAAAATGGAGTATTCCCTTTTTGGAATCCTTTTCAACAATTAGGATATCCTATACATGCTGACCTCAGATCTGTTTGGAATCCCGTGATATTACTTATAAGCATTTTTACCCGATACAATAATTATACTCTTCATTATTTGTTAATATTTTATCTTTTTTTATCTGGTGTAGGAATGTATAATCTTATGTTGTTTTTAAAAACTCGTAAGACTATTGCTTTTATTTCAGGTGCAGCATATATACTCTCGGGCTTTTTTATTTCTCACGCTCAGGAGATAACAGCATTTTCTGCTGCTGCCTTTTTACCCTTTGTTTTATTATATTATTTAAAATTTTTCACAAGATATAAAACAATTAACATTATTAAAGTCAGCATTTTTTTATTCTTTATGATTACAGGTGCTTACCCTGCTTTAACAATAATACTGGCATATCTTCTATTTGTAATATTTCTATATTATTTTATCACTTTATTGATAAAAAAGAAATATAAGTTATTAAAAAAAGCGATAATAAATAACTTATTATTATTACTGATAATAATATTATCAAGTTCTGTATTAATTGTAACAATTTTACAAGTAAGTCCTTATGTAAACAGAATAAGTAGAGTGCAGCTTCATGAAGCAATGTTTGATGCTTTTACACCTCAGTCAATGATTTCGTTTTTACTTCCGTTTTCAACTGTAAAAAACAAGATTTTTTTTAATACTGATATTACAATGGCAAATGCATATTTTGGTATTATTATGTTAATATTCTTTATTTATTCCTTATTCAAAAAAAAATCATTTTTAGAATATTTATTACTTGGATTTGGGATTGCTGCATTATTAGCATCATTTGGAGAATATACTCCTTTCAGAAAAATATTATTTGAATATTTTCCATTAATGGACAAATTTAGATTTCCGAGTTTTTTTACTTTATTCTCTGTTTTCATTTTCATAGTTATTACTGGCAAAAATCTATCAAATCATAAAAACTTTTCTAAACTTGATTATAAAACCATATTAATTATTTCATTATCAATACTTCTTGTTTTGGCATTTTTAGTGTTTTATTCAAGTTTAAATGTTTCATTTTCTAATTTCCATTTCTTAAATAATAAATATTTATTCTGGGATTCATTAAAAAAATCTACATTTTATGAACACATATTCATTCAGGGTATAGTGCAAACTATTATTTTAATGATATTTATTTTTTTATTAATTAAAAATAAAGCAATAAAATTTAAAACACTGGGATTTCTAATTATTATTGAGATGATTATTGCTGTTCAATTTAATATGTATTATACCGGAGTTCTTAAAGCTAAACCAGCTAGTATTAAAAACTATTTAAATGAATGTCCTAAGTCTTTTTCAATCCCTGATGATAATTTAATTTCTTTAAATACAGATAAATCTTCGGCTAAATGGCCCTTATGGCGAAATACAAATATCTTTACTAAAAAAGTATCTTTTGATTCTTTTAACTCTTTTCAATTTAAAGGCTATAGTATTTTAATTGATTCATTTCCCGAACTTAAAAATGCTATGTTAAAAAACAAAATGCTTTATTTTTCTGATAAAATAATGCCTTATTTTTCGCTGCATAATAAGATAAAAAAAATTGAAAATAATGATTTATTCGTCAATGATTCCATCTTTTATAAACTACAACTCTTAAAATTACATTCAGACATAAATGATAGTATTAAGATTGTTAAGTTTTCGCCAAATAATATTATTGCTGATGTTAAAACAAAAAACAAACAAATAATTACACTTCTTCAAAGCAATTATTACGGTTGGAAAGTATATATTGACGATGCTCCTGTGAATCATTTTACTTCAAATTTTTTGGTTATCTCTACAATTTTGCCAAAAGGAATACATAAAATTGAATATAAATATGAAAACAAGTATGTTATTTGGTGTTTTTTAATATCTTATGCTGTTTTTATTATTTTACTGATTTTAACCCTTTTATATTATATAAAACGAAACAAAAAATATAAAATATATTATCTCTCTTTTTCCTTATTAATAGTAATTATTCTTTCTTATAAAATTATTTATCTGATAAATAAAAAAGTTGAAATGCAAACCGAAAATAAAACATTGATTTTTAGAAGTTTGAATGACTTTGAAAAAAAATATAAATTTTGGGAAACAGATTCATCAAAAATTAATAATAAAGATTATTTTTCAGGAAAGAATAGCTATTTAATTGATTCGTTATCTGAATATTGTTGTGTCTTTAAAAAGGAATTTAAAAATATTGGGATAAGTAAAAATATTAAAATATCTGTAAAAACAAAGGTGTTTTTACAGTCGCCAACAAAATCATTATTGGTTTTGTCAATTTCAAGAGTTAATAAGTCTATTTACTGGAAAGGGGCACCAATAAATGATTCTTTAATAAAAACAAACGTTTGGCAAAACATTGAATTAAATGCCACAATAAATTCAATAAAAAAGAACGATATAATAGAAGCATATATTTGGAATAAGGGGAAAAACAATTTTTATATTGATGATTTTGAAATAAAGATATTTTCATTAGATAAAAATTAAATGTTTTTATCTTTAATAATATAATTTGGTCTTCGTTTGTTTTCCATAAATAATTTTCCGATATATTCGCCCAAAACACCTATCATAAACAGTTGTATACCTCCGATAAACAAAACGCTGACAATTAACGAAGTCCAGCCTGTGATTGCTTTTTCAGTGAAAAATGCAATATACAAAGCATATAATCCGTATAAGAAAGAAAAAAATGAGATAATAAAACCTAATACAAGAGATAGTTTTAAAGGTTTTATGCTAAAAGAAGTTATTCCTGATAAAGCAAATTCCATCATTTTTTTTAATGAATATTTTGACTCACCTGAAAATCTTTGTTCTTGTTTATATTTTATTGTTGTTTGTTTAAATCCAACCCAGGAAACCATTCCCCTTATAAATAAATAATTTTCTTTAAATCGTTTAAGCGTATTTATCACCTCCCTGTCAAGCAATCTAAAATCTGCTGCATTATAAGGTATTTGTGTTTCTGAAATACTATTAATTATTCTATAAAACAACTTTGATGTTATTCTTTTAAAAAAATGCAAATTTTTATAATTATTTCTAACAGCATAAACAACTTTATAGCCATCATTCCATTTTCCAATCATATCATCAATTAGTTCAGGGGGGTGCTGAAGGTCAGCATCAAGACTAATTACGCAATTGCCAGTAGAATAATCAAAGCCTGCTTTTAATGCATTTTGATGTCCAAAATTTCTTGAAAAGGAAATGAATTTAATATTTTTATTTTGTTTACTGATTCTCATTATTTTGTTATAAGTATGGTCTTTACTCCCATCATCAACAAAAATCACTTCATAATCAGGATATTTTGATAATGTTTTTAATAATATTTTAGATAATGGAACTATATTATCTTCTTCATTAAAACAAGGGATTACAACAGATATTTTAAAGTTATTTTTCATTATAATAATTTTGAATTAAATTTTTTCAACCCAATCACCATTTTCTTTTATAATATTGATAAGCTCATCTACAGCATATTTCTCATCAATATTTTTTTTAACAATTTCATTAGCTTTAAAAAGAGTGATTTTGCCTTTTCCAGAGCCAACATAGCCGTAGTCTGCTTCTATCATTTCACCAGGTCCGTTTACAATACAGCCCATTACGCCAATTGTGATTCCTTTCAGGTGTTGTGTATGTTTACGAATTTTCATAAGAGTTTCCTGTATATTGAATTGAGTTCTGCCGCAAGAAGGACAGGAGATATATTCAGTCTTTGAAAATCTTAATCTGCATGCCTGTAATATCTCAAAACTAATTTCATTTATAATTGTTGTATTTATTCTTTCATCTGTTAAAATCCAGATGCCATCGCCAAAGCCATCAATAAATAAAACACCAAAATCAGCAGCTGAGTTTACCATTAAATTTTTATAGTCAATATTTTTATAATTACGTTTTATAATCACAGGAACATTGCAGTCATTATTTGCCAACTCAAAGAACATCTTGCGTTGTTCTAAAGTTCCGAATTGACTTTTTGTTTCAAAAACCAGAATCACTGTGTTATCATCTTTTATTTTATTGATAAAAGCAGTATTAAGCTCATCATAAAAAACTATAACAAAATTTTGTTTATCAGATTTTTCTTTAGCATTAAGGTATTCATCAGCAGTAAATAAAGGGAAGAAATTGGATTTGTTTTTCTGCCAGGAATTAATATTTTGGATTATATATAAATCACTGGGCACTTCATAATTAATTTTAATATCAGAAGCATAAAAATAATCACATCCCAAATTATTTTTCTTCCATTTATTATTCTTGTCTTTAAAAAAGCCTTTCTTAAACAATGTGTTTTCAAATTCGGAATCAGAAAGCAAATATTTATTATGAACATTAGAAAAGTCAGCAATAACTACAGGCACATTATTAGCTCCTATATTATTTATTTTAAAGCTTTTACGTTTTTGATATTTAAAAGGATTAACAAATGAAGAGATAATTTTTTCTGGTTTTGGTTTTTGATTATCATAAAAATAATGATTAACAATTTTTTTGGCAACAGGTATTTCATTAACTGGATCTTCTGTAAGAGAAACCCTGACAGTGTCGCCAATGCCATCTGCTAACAAAGCTCCAATACCAACAGAAGATTTGATTCTCCCTGCAGTGCCTATGCCTGCCTCAGTAACTCCAAGATGAATGGGATAATTAAGATTCTGACTAATCATTTTATGGACAAGTAATCGGTTTGATTGTACCATTATTCTAGTATTACTTGATTTCATAGAAAGAACAATATCATGGTAGTTCAGGTCGCGGAAAATATCAACAAATTCCATAGCTGCGACAACCATACCCAAAGAAGTATCTCCAAAACGGCTCATAATTCTATCGGACAAAGAACCCTGATTGCTGCCAATACGAATGGCTGTGCCATATTGTTTGCAAATTTTTATTAATGGCAAGATGCGATCATATATTTTTTCTATTTCAAGATTATATTCTTTATCAGTATAAGTTGTCTTATCTTTTATTTTTCTGTCAACATAATTCCCTGGATTTATTCTTACTTTTTCAACGATACGTGCAGCTACTTCTGCAGCTCTATGATTAAAATGAATATCTGCAATTATAGGAACATCATATCCTCTTTTTTTAAGCTCTTTTTTTATCAAGGCTAAATTTTTTGCTTCTTTTATTCCAGGAGCAGTAATCCTTACATACTCGCATCCTGCATTTACCAGCCTTATTGCCTGTTCAACATTGCCCATTGTATCCATTGTGTTTATGTTTGTCATTGACTGAATACGAATAGGATTGTCTCCTCCAAGAGGTACATCACCTATGTTTACAACCCGTGTTTTATACCTTGAATAAGATGTTAAACTATTACAATATTTAAAATTCGATTGTTCTGTATTATTTGCCATATAAATAGGTATATTAAATTTTTATTGACTAACTTATGTGATATTAATTA
>CAYNBX010000110.1:0-6427 GCA_964395505.1 uncultured Bacteroidales bacterium
AAAAAAGTTATCTATTTATAAATATATAAAATTAAATTATTGTGAAAAAAATTGTTTATTTATTAATTTTAATTGTTTTAATAGCTATGAGTAGCTGTACAAAACATCAGAAGAGGTTAAAATACCCAAAGACAAAAAAAGTAAATCAAGTTGATAATTATTTTGGTACTAAAGTATCTGATCCTTATCGATGGCTCGAAGATGATAATTCAAAAGAGACTGCTGAATGGGTTAAGGCAGAAAATAAAGTTACATTTGATTATTTATCAAAAATCCCTTTTAGGGATAAAATCAGGAAACGTCTAACTGAAGTGTGGAATTATCCTAAACTATCTGCTCCTTTTAAAAAAGGGAATCTTTATTTTTTCTTTAAAAATAATGGACTGCAAAATCAATATGTGTTGTATGTACAGGATAGTTTAAATGGCGAGCCAAAAGTGCTTCTTGATCCTAATAAATTATCAAAAGACGGAACAGTTGCATTAGCAGGTTTAGATGTTTCAAAACACGGAAAATATTTAGCTTATAGTATTGCAAGGTCAGGCTCTGATTGGAATGAAATTTTTGTAAAAGATATAAATACAGGCAAAAATTTAACAGATCATATTGAATGGGTAAAATTTTCAGGAATTTCATTTTATAAACAAGGTTTTTTTTACAGCAGATATAATGCTCCTGAAAAAGGGACAGAACTGTTAAATGCCAATAAATTCCAAAAAGTATTTTATCATAAAATAGGCACTGACCAGTCAAAAGATTTGTTGATATATCAAAATTTAAAAAATCCTAAGAGGATGTATGGTGCTTCTGTTACTGAAGACGGGAGATATCTTTGCCTGAGTGAAACTGAAACCACCAGCGGTAATGCACTTTATGTTAAAGACCTTACAAAAAAGAACTCTAAATTCATAAAGTTAGCAGAAGGTTTTGACTATGATTATTTTGTAGTTAATGACCTTAATAACAAACTATTAGTAATAACCAATTACAAAGCACCTAAATATAAGCTGATAAGCATTGACCCTTACACAAAAAAAAGAAAAGATATTATTCCTGAAAAAGAAGATGTATTAAAAAACTGCTCTCTTATAGCAGGCAAGCTCGTTACATCATATATGAAGGATGCTCACAGCAAAATTGAAGTTTATAATTTAGATGGAAGCTCTGATTATGAAATCAAATTACCAGGTATAGGTACTTGTAGTGGTTTAATTGGTAAAAAAGACGAAAATATTGCTTTTTATACTTTTACTTCTTTTACAACTCCAGCTATTGTTTTTAAATATTATTTTAAAACAAAAAAATCAGAAATTTATAGTAAACCAAAAGTTAAATTTAACCCTGATGAATATGTAACTGAACAGGTATTTTATAAAAGCAAGGATAGTACAAAAATACCTATGTTTATTGTTCATAAAAAAGAAATAAAAAAAGACGGTAATAACCCAACATTGCTGTATGGTTATGGTGGTTTTAATATAAGTTTAACTCCTTATTTTAGTGCAAGAAGAGTTGTGTGGATAGAAAACGGAGGCATTTTTGCAGTTGCTAATTTAAGAGGTGGAGGTGAATATGGTGAAGAATGGCACAAAGCCGGGACAAAACTTAACAAACAAAATGTTTTTGATGATTGTATCGCTGCTGCTGAATATTTGATAAAACATAAATATACATCCCCTAAAAAATTGGTTCTTAAAGGGGGTTCTAATGGAGGTTTGTTGGTAGGAGCTGTGATAAACCAACGACCTGATCTTTTCAAAGTTGCTATCCCCGAAGTTGGTGTGATGGATATGCTTCGTTATCAAAAATTTACTATTGGATATGCCTGGGCAGGTGATTATGGGACAAGCGATGATTCAATACAATTTTATAACCTTATTAAATATTCTCCTTTACAAAATATCAAAGAAAATGTAGAATATCCTGATGTGATGGCTATTACTGCTGACCATGATGATAGAGTTGTACCTGCTCATTCATTTAAGTATATTGCCACTTTACAAGAAAAATATAAAGGCAATAACCCTGTTTTAATCCGTATTGAGACTAAAGCTGGCCATGGTGGCGGAATGCCTACTTCAAAACAAATTGACGAATATACTGATATTTGGTCATTTATATTTTATAACTTAGGTGTTAAACCTAAATATTGATTTAAATAAATAACTCCTATTGGATGTATCAAAAGCAATTGTTTAATAATAATACAATAAAAAGTATTTTAATAAATTGTTGAGACTTCTGCTAATGCATACTTCAGGAGGATTTCAAATCAAAGCATAGATATTTTTTTATTCGTCAGATTGTTATTCCTGCCATACCTGGTATATTGGTCATTTCTTTACTTAAAATTCCTCATCTCGACGAATATCATTATTTAGACTTATTATTATCTATAGTTTTTTATATTATTGGTTTATTTATCTAACTTTGGTACATAAAATCAACAAAACTTAAACATAAACAAATGAAATTTAAAGTTGGAGATAAAGTTAAATTTTTGGATGAAAAAGGTGGTGGTATTGTAAGCAAAATTATTAGCAGCAAAATAGTTAATGTCGCTATTGAAGATGGTTTTGAGATACCAACCTTAACAAGCAATCTTATCAAAATTGAAGCTGAAAATAAAACTGATAAATTATTTGATGAGTCTTATAATGTAGATATTGAATCAACAGTAAAAGAAAATATCCCTGAAGATGATTATGAAACCAGGACAAGTCCTTTATTAAAATATTCATCTGTAATTAAAACACCATCAGGAATTTATCTTGCTTTTGCGCCTCATAATCAAAATTTGCTGATAGCCGGGTTACTTGATATTTATCTGATTAATCATACTGAATATGATGTTATGTTTAGTTTATTTTTAAAAGAGCAATCTGGTTATTTTTCTGGCATTGATTATGATGTTGTACCTTCTGAACAAAAGTTGTTATTAAATACTATTGAAAGAGATAAATTAGAAGAATGGTCACAAGGGGTTATACAAATATTATTTCATAAAGATAAAAATGCAAGTCTTTTATTACCGGCAAATTCTAATTTTAAAATTAAACCAACAAAATTTTATAAGGAAGATAATTATAAAGCATATTCTTTTATTGAGGATAAAGCTTTTTTGGTTTCAATAATAAAACTATCAGATCAAATTTTATTATCAAAGGGTAAATTTAGTGAGGAAATAGAAAAAAAATTCAATAAAAAACAAACAACATATACTAAGGCAAAAGAACTAAAAATTGAATCTATAATAGATAAACACAAAATAAGTCCAGGGCAAGCAGAAGTAGATTTGCATATCTCAGCACTCAGGGATAACTATTCTGATTTGAGCAGTGGAGAGATATTAAATATTCAAATTAATTACTTTACAAAATGTTTAAAAAGTGCTATTGAAAATAATTTTCGCAAAGTAATTTTTATTCACGGCATTGGCAATGGAACTCTTAAAACAGCAATAAAAGAGATACTTAAAGGATATGAAGAAACAGAATATAATGATGCATCTTATGCAAAATACGGAATGGGGGCAATTGAAGTGATAATTCATAACCTAACTTAAGTCTCCAAAAAAAATAAAGTCTGAAGTTTAAAAAGGTAGAGTTCAGATTGTTTGCTATATTAAATTTTATTATTTCTTTGGTGTGAAACCTTGCAAATTTATCCTATCTGTCCTGTATAAAGAAGCATTACTGTAAAGGATGAAATTATGAAAGGGCATTTCATTAGTAGCAAAAATGTTTAATAGATAATATATTACTTTACTCAGGTATTGAATATTCTATAGATATTTAATTTCTGACGGGATAAAAAAATCTCGTAAGTGCGAAATATTTATCAAAACATTATCAATAGAACATTTTATCGTTTTAAATTATTTTTTATCTGATAACAATAATTTTTTTATTAATTTTGATTTGCAAAAAAAGACAGCAGTTTGTTCTATCGCCTTTCAAAAATATTTGGGAGGAGGAAAGTCGGGACAACACAGAGCGCCATACTTCCTAACAGGAAGGTATCCTGTTTTATTGGGATAACAGAAAGTGCCGCAGAAAATAACAGCCTAATTTCGCTTAATCGAAACGGCAATGGTGAAAACGCGAGGTAAGAGCTCACGACGATTGCAGGTAACTGAAATCGGGGGTAAACCTTATGGGTTGAAAGGCCAAATATATCGGAATTAAGGACTGCTCGTCCGCTCCGAGGGGTAGGTCGCTTGAGCCTGATGGTGACATCAGGCCTAGATAAATGATAGAATGTTTAACATTGTTGAACTACAGAATCCTGCTTATAAAATTGTTGTTTTTATACAAAAAAATCCGTGATATCGCGGATTTTTTTTGTATTTTTAGATTATCTTTGTTAAAAAAATATTTATAACCTAATACTAAATATTATGAAAAATGTAAAAGTACTTTCTTTGATTATTGCTTTGTCTCTTATGATTTTCAGCGAGACAAAAGCACAAGTGTTGATTCCTAATTCCAGTTTTGAGAATTGGAGTGAAGGCAAACCAACATATTGGGATGCTACTAATTTAACTATTGGAGAAATCCAGATAGTAACAGTTACACAAGACACAGTTTCCCCTCAAAATGGGAATTCTTACGTTTCTCTTGAAACAGTTTCAAATTATATACCATTCAATGGTGATGTCATTGTACCTGGAATAATTACCTTAGGTACTGTTGTTTATGATTTGCAAAATTTAACTGGTAATATTGAAGGCGGTATTCCTTTTGTAGGTCGCCCGGTAAAATTAAAAGGTTATTTTAAAAGCTTACCAGCACAGGGAGATAGTTGTTTCTTAGCTATGTTGATAACTAAATGGAATTATACATATCGTGATACTATTGGAACCGGGCATTTATTTATTTCTAATTCCGTCTCAAATTGGACATACTTTGATTTTATATTGCAATATTCTTCTGAAGATATCCCTGATTCTATGAACATTATTTTATCTTCTTCTGATGTTTCAAATCAATCTTATGTTGAGAATAGTCATTTATGGGTTGATAACCTGTCTTTAGATTATGGCCCTGCAAGTATCATTGATTATAATTTCAATAAAAATATTTCAGTTTTTGTTGAGCCTGGGTCAGACCAGTTGGTTGTTAATTTTAATTTTAATAGTGATAAAAAAGTTTTATTGTCTTTATCCAATATTAATGGACAAATAATTTACAAATCACAAAAAACTATCAAACAGGCAAAAGAATCTGTTAATATAAATTCTCTTGCAAAAGGTATTTATATTGTTAATGTTATTACTGATTCTAATCAGAGATTCTCACAAAAGATTGAGATAAAATAAAATACTTATTTGTAAAATTGTATTGATTTCTGAATTTTAAGGTAAAGAATCAAAAATCATTAACAACTTAGCCCTGTATAAAAAGTTATAATAAAAAATTATGATAAATTTTAATTCAAAGTTAATATTAATATTAATTGTGTTACAATTATCAATTATTACAAGTTGTAATAGGTCTCAGAAAAAAGCAAACAATAAAAATGAGAACAACGAACTAAAAGGGGATATTTCAATTTCAGGAGCATTTGCTTTATATCCAATAACTGTCAAATGGGCAGAAGAATTTCAAAAGATACACCCAGATGTCAGAGTTTATATTTCAGCTGGAGGAGCAAGAAAAGGTATGACAGACGCACTTAGCGAAATGGTAGATTTAGGTATGTTTTCAAGTGGTATTACTCAGTCAGAGAAAGATAAAGGAGCATGGTGGATTGCAGTAAGCAAAGATGCGGTTCTGCCTATTGTTAACGCCAATAACCCTGTATTAAAAGATTTAAAAACAAAAGGTTTAACTAAAAAAATGTTTTTTGATATTTTTATTTCAAAAAAAATAAATACCTGGGGTGAATGTGTAAAAAATAAATCAAATAAAAAAATAAATATTTATACACGTTCAGATGCATCAGGAGCAGCAGAGATGTGGGGAGAATATTTAGGAAAAAATCAGAAAAGCTTAGAGGGAATTGGCGTTTTTGGTGCTCCAGGTATAACCGATGCAATAAAAAAAGACCACCTGGGAATAGGCTATAATAATATGATTTACGTTTATAATATCAAAACAGGGAAAAAATATAAAGGATTAGAAGTGATACCAATAGATCTGAACGAAAATAATAAAATTGATAAAGATGAAAACTTTTATGACAATCTTGATAAAATAACTAAAGCAATTAAAAATAAAATATATCCTTCACCCCCTACAAGAAATTTATATTTTATCTCAAAAGGAAAACCTGAAAAACCTGTTGTAATAGAATTTTTAAAATGGATACTTACAAAAGGACAAAAATATGTTAAAGAAGTTGGTTATGTTCAATTATCTGAATCTAAAATACAAGCTGAAATGCAAAAACTCAAATAGTGTTTGTCCATAATGTCCTATTTCTT
>CAYNBX010000111.1:0-6332 GCA_964395505.1 uncultured Bacteroidales bacterium
GTTTATGACTATTCATATCCAACACCTTCAGGGTTGTTATATTTTTACATATTAAAAACTAAGAAAGAAATAATTGCAAATAAATGCTGTTGTTGAAATAATAATGGCAGTATAATCTCGGTTAAGTAT
Source organism: uncultured Bacteroidales bacterium (assembly GCA_964395505.1). Taxonomy (GTDB): domain Bacteria; phylum Bacteroidota; class Bacteroidia; order Bacteroidales; family AUK083; genus AUK083. Next base: position 130 of record CAYNBX010000111.1, read on the forward strand.
TGAAAAAGGCAGGAATAAAAAATACAAAGTTTTTGGCCTAATACTCTTAATGCAAAATCTTATAAGTAAGTTCTTTTAACAACTCTCCCCCATTTGTTGAGTCATTCCCAACCCCCTTTGATTTTAGATCATATTCTCTAAGATAAGAAATAATATTGCATAACTTTTGAATATTGTAATTTCTCGCTGCAAGCTGATAGTCATATACAAAAAATGGATTAATTGATAACTTAGAAGCTGTATTTTTTCTTGATTTATCCTTTAATTGATGATATATCAATACTTTAGAAAAAAAGTTATATAATATTATTATTATTTTTATAATAGGATTTTCTTTAGGATTTGATGCAAAATAATTCACTATTTGATTAGCTTTAAACACATCTTTTCTTCCTAAAGCTTTCTGAAATTCAAAAATATTAAAATCCTTACTTATCCCTATATTTTGTTCTATAATATCCTCAGTTATTTTTGAATCTTTAGGAATGTTTATCAACAGCTTACTAATTTCATTTACTATTTTACCAAGATCTGTACCGAGATTCTCCGATAGCAGCATACACGCATTAGGTGAAATTTTATAACCTCTCTGTTTTAAATAATTTGATATCCAATCTGATATTTTATTGTCATATAATTTCTTTGATTCAAATAATACACCTTTCTTTTCTATAAGCTTTGAATATTTTTTTATTTTATCAATCTTATTATACTTATAACAAATAACTAATATTGTAGATTTTAATGGATTCTCTATATATTTTGAAAGATATTCAATCCCTTTATTTTTAATCTTTTTATCTCTAAGCTCTTCAATATCCTGTGCTTCCTTAACAATAATAACCTGATAATTTGACATTATAGGAAATTGCTTAGCATAACTTATAATAGTTTGAACATCCGTATCTCTACCATAAACAATAGTTTGATTAAAATCTTTTTCTGTTTCACTAAGAACATTTTGTTCAATAAAATTTGAAATTACGTCAATATAATAAGGCTCTTCTCCTATTAAAAAATAAATAGGATAATAAATTTTATTTTTTAAGTCTTCAATAATTTGTTCAAATCTCATCAATTTGTTTTATGTTTTTAAATCTTTATTTAAAATTCTATTATGAGTTTTAATCTATTAAAAAATGGCAGAGCTAATCATAACTATATACGGCATTTATGCCGTTTGACATTGAGCTACTGCATCTATTCAATAGTTTAAATATTCAAAAATTTATAGGTCTTTATCTCCGATCTTACTTTTTTTACAAATACTAAAAATTAAAATCTTAAATGTTTAACAGTTATGCCATTGTCAATAAGTATATTCAAGGCATCAATACCTATTTTAAGATGTTCATTAACAAATTCCTTTGTTACTTTTTTATCAGTTTCATCGGTTTTAATGCCAGAAGAAATCATAGGCTGGTCAGAAACAAGCAGTAACGCACCAGTAGGTATTTGATTTGCAAAACCCACTGTAAATATTGTTGCAGTTTCCATATCTATAGCCATACATCTTGTTTTTCTGAGATAATCTTTAAAATTCCCATCATATTCCCAAACTCTCCTGTTCATTGTATAAACAGTTCCAGTCCAATAATCCCTATGGTGCTCTCTAATTGAAGTAGATATTGATTTTTGTAAACTAAAGGCAGGTAAAGCCGGGATTTCAGCAGGTAAATAATCGTTTGATGTTCCCTCACCTCTTATTGCAGCTATTGGCAAAATAAAATCCCCAAGTTTGTTTTTTTTCTTAAGCCCACCACATTTCCCTAAAAACAAACATGCCCTTGGCTTTACTGCACTTAATAAATCCATTATTGTGGCTGCATTAGCACTACCCATACCAAAATTAATTATTGTTATATTTTTTGACGTTACACTTGGCATTGGTCTGTCCTTACCTTTTATATCTGCATTATTCCACTTTGCAAATAACTCTAAGTATTTATTGAAATTAGTTACAATAATATATTTACCAAATTCATCAAGCGAAGTGCCAGTATAACGCGGAAGCCAATTATCAACTATTTCCTTCTTTGTCTCCATAAATTTATTTATTGATTTTTAAATGATAAGAATTTATTTTATAAAACGCAAAATTATTAATTCAATAATCTTATCTACAAAATTATATGATTTAATTTAAAATTCTTGTTATATATTTGTGTTTTTTTAATGACAAATGCAAAAACTTAATTTACCGGAATATAATTTTAAACTCAGATCAAAAGATAAAAAGATTGAGATTTTAGATAAAATCAGGAAGAAATATGTGTCTTTAACTCCTGAAGAATGGGTAAGACAAAATTTTATAATGTATCTCATCAAAGAAAAAAAAGTTCCTGAATCTTTAATTGCAATTGAAAGCAGCATGAGATACAACAATATGAAAAAAAGATCTGATATTGTTATTTATAAAAAAAATGCTAAGCCTATTATGATTGTTGAGTGTAAAGCTCCTGAGATTAAAATATCTCAGGCAGTTTTTGACCAAATCGCAAGATACAATATGGTTTTAAAAGTTAATTATCTCATAGTAACTAATGGTCTGCAGCATTATTGCTGTGCAATTGATTACCTGAACAAAACCTATAGTTTTTTAAAAGAAATCCCGAAATATCAAATACTTTAAAATTATAATAATATTAAATTTCTATTATGCATTCTTTTTAGGATGATTACTATTAACTCAGATTTTTTTACTATTTATCATAATTTAGAAAAAAATATTATCTTTCAAAAAAAATTATATATTTGCAGTGATATAAAAAATATCTTCTGTATTTTAGTAAAATAAATAATACTTTTAATTATAAAATTATTTAAGGATGAAAAAAAATAACATTATCAAAATTGTTTTAGCAGTTATAATTATTTTTTTAGCTTACGAAGTATATGACAGCATAATGAGACCTGTTCGGTTTAATAAAGAGATGAGGGTTAGAGGGAATCAAGTTATTCAAAAACTTAAAGATATACGCTCATCAGAATTTGCTTATAAATCAATAAATCGAAAATATACAGGAAGTTTTGATACTTTAATAGACTTTATTAAAAAAGATTCAATTCCTGTAATTAAAATGGTACCTGACCCTAATGATACTACTTTTACAATAACAATTAGAGATACAATTGGAAGAGTTAATGTTTTTGACTCTTTATTCAAGAATAGAGAAAGCTACAACATTAATCAACTTTCAATAATACCATATTCAGCTGGTGAAAAATTTGATTTACATACAGGTCAAATTGAGAGAAGTAAAATGAAAATGTGGGTCTTTGAAGTTAAAGCTCATGATACTACTTTTTTAAAAGGCTTGAATAAACAAATGATAATAAATAATATTGAGTCAAAAAAAGAAATGGATAAATATCCAGGTTTAAAAGTTGGCTCATTAATAGATGCTTCTACTAATGGCAACTGGGAATAATCTATGTATAAATGTCTGTTATTAAACCTTATATTAGCTATATCGATGAATCTTTAAATAAAGAAAATACAATAAGTTATATATTATCCATTCAGCTTTCACTGGATGAATTTTCTTTTTGCATACTAAATGCAGAACGAAACAAATACATAGGCCTGGAATCTTATTCCTTTCAAGAAATAAATAATTATAGAATCCTTTGTGATAAAATCGATAACTTAATTTCTCAACTTAAATGGCTGCAAAAACCTTTTAAATCAATTAACATTATCTTTATAAATAATAAATCAACTCTTGTACCTTTCGCCCTGTTTGATGATTTAGAAAAAAATAACTATGCTTCTTTTAATTATACAATTGCAGATGATGAACATATAGTTTATGATAAATTAAATAATCTGGAAGCATACAATGTTTACGCTTTGCCTCAATGTGTTAAAAATAAATTAAATGAACTTTTCCCTTTTTGTAAAATATTTCATTTTTCCACCACTTTAATTGAAAGTATTTTAATAAAATATAAAAACCAAAACATAAAAAACAAAGTATTTGCTAATGTGAATACATCCCTTTTTGATATTGTTATTATAAAAGACAAACAAATAATTTATTATAATTCTTTTAAATATAAAACAAAAGAAGATTTAACATATTTTCTGATTTTTGTCCTCGAACAATTAAATCTAAATCCTGAAGACATTGAACTTGTTCTTTTAGGCGAGATAAAGAAACATTCCCCCACATTTGATTTACTGTACAAATACATTCGTAATATTAGTTTTGCTCTAAGAGATGATTCCTTTAAATACAGCTATGTTTTTGATCAAATGCCTTCACATTTTTATTTCAACCTTTTAAATATGAACTTATGCGAATTATAAGTGGAATTCATAGAGGAAGAAAAATTATTGCACCTAAAAACTTGCCTGTTCGTCCAACAACCGATATGGCTAAAGAAGCTTTGTTTAATATTTTAAACAATAATTTTGATTTTGAATCTGTTAAGGTTCTTGATTTATTTTCAGGCACAGGGAATATATCTTATGAGTTTGCCTCAAGATCTTGTAAGGAAATAACTGCTGTTGATAATGATTCTGGATGTGTTAATTATATTAACAAAACAGCAGAGAAACTTAATTTTAAGAATTTAAATGCTATCAAAGCTAATGTCTTAAGTTTTTTGGAATTCCCTCAACAACAATATAATATTATTTTTGCAGATCCACCATATAATTTCTCCGAAATAGAAAAAATCCCTGAAATGATTTTTAATAATCATCTTTTAATCAAAGGTGGTTGGCTAATTATTGAGCATTCGAAATATAATGACTTTAAAAAACATTCAAATTTTTTAGAACATAGAAGGTATGGAAAGGTTAATTTTAGTTTTTTCCTTTATTAAGAATACTTTTAAAAACTGCTTCTATGTCTTCATCTGGTTCCTTTGCAGGATATTGTAAAATATTACCATCTTTATCTATCAGTACAAACAAAGGATAAGTTTTTACTTCATAATCTTCAAGTAAATTAATATTATTTTCACAGTTAAGGAAAGTCCATTGATATTTCTTTTTATTTAAGAAATCAATCATTTTCTCTGGCTCTTTATCAGTTGAAATACTTACAAATTGTATTCTGTTATAATATTTTTTATATAATTTTTCTATAGTATCTAATTCTGTTTTGCATACATCACACCAGGTTGTCCAAAAATTAAGATATACATATTTACCTTTGAAATCCCTTAATGATATATACTTATTGTTTCTGTTTTTAAGATTAAAATCAGGAGCTTTTGTCCCAGGTTCTAATTTTGTTAAGGTTAAAATCAAATCTTTTGCAATAATACGATGTTGTTTGAATTTACTTTTCACTGCTATTTCACTTAAGATTTTCAATACAGCATTCTTGTTAAATCCATTAGTATTATAAAGTTCATTCAAACTCTTAAGCATCACTAATTCACGAAAAACTTCATTCCTTAATAAACTATCTTTGCCGAGAATACCCATTAATGAAGAATAGCTTTTTTTATAGTTTACAGTTGATATCAAATCTTCTCTGCTTATTAAGCTTGGTGTTGTAAATAAATATTTCTTAAAAAACTGATTAAAAAAATCCATATATTCAATATGGTTGTATAAAATTGACTGGTGTATAAAATATTTTTTAGCTAATTCTGCTTCACTCATCACTCCAGCAATTTGTTCAATTGAAGCAATTTTATATTTTATATAATTTTTTAAATACTTGTTCTTTATACTTGAAAAGTTTTTATTAATTTTTGATTCAAAAGCATTTACTTTTTCAATATTATGATGTCTATAAACAGAATTGAAATTATTCAAAATAAAATTATTATAAAGAGCATTAAACTTTTGAATCAAAGCATTTAGCCCCTGAGCATTAGCATTAATAATTTCAATATCAAGGTCAAGAGGATTAAAAAAGGGATTGTTTTGTTTACTAATAATATTTTTTTCAAAAAGTCTTATCTTTATTTCATAAGCAGCACCTGGGAGAATATAAATTTCGGATTTATAGAAATCAATATACAGGTATGCAAAAATTGTGGTTGGATTTATAAATGTCAAGTGAAAATTCCCATTAGAATCAATTTTCGATGATGCAATTGTTTTTTTCATATAGGAAATTTGATCAGCATAAGTAATAATTCTGATAATTTTCCCTTCAGCTCCAATAGCTGTGCCTTTTATTGTTGTTTTTTGTGCAAAAGAATTTATATTTAATAATATTAAAAAAAAGTAAATT
>CAYNBX010000112.1:0-1717 GCA_964395505.1 uncultured Bacteroidales bacterium
CAACAACAAACAGATTCTTCATTACATTCCGTTGCACTACATTCCATTCAGAATGCATCAGACTTTTTCAAAAAGCCCTATTTAGTGTTTTAAAAAAAAACTAAAATACCGAATATTACTGTAATACAGCTTATTTTATAAGTTTCACCACGTGAAAGTGTTATTCCCCATATTACTATTATTTCAGCCATTATACAGTCGTTTCCTGTTAAATATTGTTTGCGATTTCACAGAGTAAAAACCTCCTTAGGTGGCAGGCAATCGCATATTTTGATAAAAAAATAAAACGGTTTTTATTTTGCAATATCAATAATAGAGCAAATTACAAGGTTTCCCTTCAGAGACTATTTATTATTTTTTCATCTTATCCCATAATATTTTGCTTAATTTTTTTGAATATTTAAGTATTTCTTCTTCATTAACAGTTTGTATTTTTTTATTTTTCACAATTAGTTTTCCTGATGAAATAACATGTAGAATATGTCTTGACTCAATTCCAAAGATAAAATGTGCCAAAAAATTATCTTGATTTATTTCAGTAGGTGTGTCATAATCCAATACAACTAAATTATTTTCTTCATCACCTTTAAAATTATTCTGTTTAATATAATTATGAACATTTCTGAATCGTTGATATACTTTAAAAAAATCAATATTATCAAAAGCTTTACCTACATAAAATGCAGCTTTTGCACTTCTTAGAATATCGCTGTGCATGCCATCTGTTCCAAGCATAATATTTTCCCCAAGTCCTCTGGAATTAAAATAACCTACATTATTATTCAAATTGCTTTCAGTATTTTGTACTATCCAAGCCTTTGATTTTCTCAAAATTTTTTTTTCTTTTTCATTCAAATGAAGACAGTGTGCAAGTATAGTTTTTGAAGAATTCAAAACACCAAAGTCATTAAATCTTTCAATGACTCTTTTATGATAATTTTCCAAACAATGTTCCTGGTCGTAATTCCCTTCTGCAGCATGAACATGAATACCTGATTTATATTTATCAGCAAGGTTTACAGCTTTTTTAAGTGTCTCATTACTCACAGTAAATGATGCATGTAGTCCAACCAAGCCTTGTTTTTTCTTCAAATATTTATCAGTTTCATAAAGACCTTTTTCAGCTATTTCCAGGCCATTCCTATCAGATATCTCGTAACAAAGTAAATGAGAAACTCCAACTTTATCAAAAGCCTTTGCAATTATCTCCAGAGAATCATCAACAGCAAAAGGTGAAGAATGATGGTCTATGACAAAGGTAACTCCATTTTTCGCACAAGCCGCAGCAGTTACCAGAGCGCTTGCCTCAATCATTTCTTTATCAAGACATTTATCAAGAGTCCACCATATATATTTTAAAATCTCATAGAAATTTTCAGGCTCTTTCTTTGGTGCTCTCATTCCTCTTGATAGAGCCGAATAAACATGATGATGACCAATAGCAAAAGACTTGGTTACAAGCTTATTATTGCAATTCAAAACAGTGTTTCCCTGTAATTCTCTTTTGTCAGGTAACTCATTCAAGAATTGGATTTTCTTGTTTAAACCCTCTTCAACTTTTATGTGTGTTTTCTTAAATTCAAGAGTCTTCCAGTCAATATAAGTTGCATTTTTTAATATAATAGACATACCTCAAATTGTTTAATTCTATATTTTACATTCTCATACATTAATTTTATATCAAGCAAGTGATACATATTTTTGATTTTACAATTTT
>CAYNBX010000112.1:1817-6304 GCA_964395505.1 uncultured Bacteroidales bacterium
AATTTTCTACCTGTCATAATTCACAGGTCATTTAAGAATTTAACTCTATGAAATATGCCCTTGCTGTGTAATTACTTTTTACCACTTTTTTGATTACAGAGTGAAGCAATTTATTTAATCTTACGTCTCATTGGAAGTTTATATCTTCTTATTCCGTCATAACGAAATAAAGCATTAGCAACAGCAGCAGCAGTTGGCACCAAGCCAATTTCTCCAATACCTTTTGCTCCATAAGGGCCGACTGGGTCTTTTACTTCAATTGCTTTAACAACAATTTTTGGTGTTTCATCTATTCTTAACACACCACAATCTTTTAATTTGTTACTAATCAGTTTACCATCTTTCATTGGCAAGTCTTCTGTTAAAGCATATCCCAACCCCATGTGAACTGAGCCTTGAATTTGTCCTTCAAACAACATAGGATTTATAATTTTCCCTGCATCATGAGCAGCATAAAAGGTGTCAATATTACCATTATCATCTAGAACACAAAGCTGAGCAGCATAGCCATAAGAATAGTGAGTTATGATTTCTTTAACTTTATCACCGGGTTTAGTTGTCCAGTCGCAGGTCCAGTTGCCTTTATAAATTTTCCCCACAAGTTGAGATAATGATTTTGTTTTTAAATCTTCTTTTAATTCTTTTGCAGCATCAATAATTGCATTTCCAACTAAAGCAGTAGCTCTTGAAGATGTTGTCATCCCTGTTTTTAATTGAGCAGCTGTATCAACCACAACTTCAATGCAATCAGGTTTAAAACCCGTTTCTTCGCATAAAGTCTGTAATGCCATATTATTAACTCCCTGTCCCATCTCGGTCCAGCCGTGATGTAATATTATATGTTCAGGGGATTTTATCTCAATTTTCACATTACTAAAATCAGCCATTCCATTGCCAACGCCTGAATTTTTTATACCACATGATAACCCTGCATATCTTGATTTATAAAATTCATCCTTAAGAGCTAATAAACATTTTCTGATTCCTACACCTTTTAGTATCTGTCCTGTTGCTGTTGTCAATCCATCAACTAAGGCATTGTCATAACGAAATTTCCATGGGTCAAAGCCGGCCTGGTCACAAATATCTTCAATACAGCTTTCAACAGCAAAGGTTATCTGGTTAACGCCAAAACCTCGCATTGCACCACAAGGGATATTATTAGTAAGAACTGTTTTAGCATTTATATCAACGCAAGGGATATAATATCCACCTGTTGAATGGCCAGCTACTCTTTCCATAACTTTTGTTCCAACAGAAGCATAAGCTCCTGTGTCGCCAACAGCTCTTAGTTTTACAGCAGTCAGCTTACCTTTCTTATCACAATATAAAGCAATATTCATATAAACAGGATGCCTTTTAGGATGCATCATTATAGACTCTTCACGTGTCAGGGCTAATTTTACAGGTTTTTTTAAAATATAAGCAAACAAAGAAGCATATCCCTGGACTGTCAGATCTTCTTTTCCCCCAAAAGCACCACCATTAGAAACTAATTTTACTCTTACTTTTTCTTCCGGCAAACCTAAAATCATTGCAACTTGCCGTCTATCCTCATAAACTCCTTGACTTTGACTATACAATAAAATACCGTCATCTTCAGGCATTGCAACAGCAGCTTCAACTTCTAAAAAAGCATGTTCTACACGCTGCGTTTGATAAACGCCTTTTGATACAAAAGCAGATTCTGAAATAGCTTTATCAACATCACCTCTTTTAATCACACAGGTTTCGAGTAAATTTGGTTTGTCTTTCTGCACTCGTTCTGAATCTTTTCTTAATGCTTTATGAACATCAGTTATAGGTTTTAAAATTTCATAATCTACTTTTATTAAATCTATTGCTTTTCTTGCTATATCTTCAGTTTCAGCAACTACACCAGCCAGAACATCTCCGATATAATGCGTTGTTTCACCTTCATCAATCATCAAGGGCCAGTCATTAAATATTAATCCAATATATCGTTGTCCAGGGACATCTCTTGCAGTAAAGATACGTTTAACACCTTCAAGTTTCTTTGCTTGAGATACATCAATTTTTAAAATTTTAGCTCTTGGATGGTCTGAAAATTTGAGTGCAGCATGAAGCATATCAGGGAACTTTAAGTCATTTACAAAAGCACGTTTAGCTATAGCTGTTTCATAAGCTTTATATTTTCTTTCAGAAGCACCAACTCTGCCGGATGTTTTTGTAATAGAAATTTTTCTGTTTTCTCTCAGAGCCTCGGCTGCATACTCAACAGCTTCTTCAATTTTTTTATATCCTGTGCATCTGCAAAGGTTATTTCTCAATGCTTTTTGGATTTCTTCTCTTGTAGGAGAAGGATTTTCTTGCAACAAAACTTTTGTCCTCATAATAAATCCAGGGGTGCAAAAGCCACACTGAACAGCACCTTTGTCAACAAAAGCAATAGCGATTGTATCTCTAATACGTTCAGGAATACCTTCTAAGGTAAATATTTCTGCATTTTCCAGGGTTTTCATTTTGGTAACACATGACAACTTTGCTTTACCATTGATTTCTACTGTGCAAGCGCCACAACTCCCTTGCCCTGAACAGCCATCTTTTACAGAAATTATTCCTTCTATTTCACGTAAATATTTTAATAAAGAAAGATTTTCGTCCCCTTTATATGCTTTTTCCTTTCCATTTAATTGAAATTTTATCATAATTAATTTTTATACATTATTACCTAGCAAACATTAAAAAAAATATTATTTTATTAAAATCATTTTATTGCTAACTTTATAATTACCAGCTTTTAAACTAGCTTAAATCCGCAAATTACTTTGTATAAGATTTAATTTTCGGATATAAGGTTTAGTTAAAATATATAAAAAAATCATAGAAAAAAATAAAGTTTCTCATAGAATGAATTACCAGCACATAAATATCAATAAATAATTCAAAAAATATAATCAAACCAAATAATATTCATCTATATACAGAAAATCAAAGGTCTCTTTTAAAAACTATAAAGATAAAATATATTACTTTTAAATACAAATATCAATATGATACAATTTCAGTATTTTTTTTAATTCTGACAATGCAGGTTTAACAGGTTCGGGTATTTTAATTACATTTTGTACAGCATTTAAATCTTTTAAACCGCTTGCTGTTAAAAGGACAACATTGTTTGAATTTGGTTTTAATTTAGCCAATCTTTCATATTTAAGCATTCCAGCAAAAGAGGCAGCTGCAGCAGGTTCAGCAAATATTCCTGTATTTTTACTTAAAATTTGTGATGCTTGCAGAATTTCTGTGTCAGAAACAGAAATCCACTCTGCATTATAAGTCTTAATAAATTTTTTTGTCATATAAAAGTTCCTTGGAATATCAACAGCAATAGAATCCGCAATAGTATGACTATGTTTTGAAATAAAAATGTCTGTTTCTAAATTTCTAATAATATTATCACTAGCTTGAGATTGAACAGCAACAATTACAGGCATTTTTTCTATTACACCTAATTTTAACAGATCTTCAAAACCTTTAAAAACTCCTGAAATAATCACTCCGTCACCAACAGGAACAAAAATTCTGTCAGGTATTTGTTTATTCATCTGCTCATAAATTTCAAATGAAACAGTTTTTTTCCCTTCAATAGTAAAAGGATTAAAAGCAGTGTTACGATTATACAGGGAAAAATGTTTTGTGGCTTCTATACTCAAATCAAAAGCATCATCATAAGAACCTTCAATAGTAATGACTGCAGCACCATACATAATCATTTGTATGAGTTTTGCCTTAGGTGCTGAAGCAGGTACAAAAATTATTGCTTTTTGATTTTGTGAAGCACATATCCCTGCCAGAGATGAACCTGCATTGCCTGTTGATGCAGTTATTATTGTTTTAATATCATTTTCTTTAGCATAAGCAGAAACAAGATTAGATGCTCTGTCTTTGAATGAAAAACTAGGATTTTGTGAGTCATCTTTTAGAAAAAGATTGAAAGGAAGTTTTTTATAATTAAGATTATTTATCTTATAAAAGGGCGTTTGTCCAACTTTTAAATATGATAAACTTTCTTTGTGTTTTATAGGAAGAATATCAATAAAACTATTGCTTTTCAATTTGTTAAAAAGGTCAACCCCTTTATAAAGATTTTCTATGTTTTTATAATTATATAAAGTTTTTAAAACACCTTTTGGAGGTAATTTATTATCATTTTCCTCTTCACATTTAGGACAGAGATAAGTAACTTCACTATGGGAATACCTTGTCCCACAGTTTGTACATTCAAAATAATATTTATTTTTCATACTTCAAATTTAACAAAATTATTTACAGCTTCTTCTAACTTAATCATCATTTTTTAAAGTTAAAACCATTAAAACGGTTATTAAAATAATTTACCTATTTTAAACCCCTTGATAAATCAATATATCGCACTTTCAGAAATTATCCTTATCAATTTAAAAAATAAAGCGTTTTAATTAGTGTTTGTCCATAATGTCCGATTTCTTTATTTCGGCAAGCTCAAT
>CAYNBX010000113.1:0-6280 GCA_964395505.1 uncultured Bacteroidales bacterium
GACTTTAAAGACGGAAACTAATTAAAAAGATTTTATTTAAAGATATTTTGTGTATATTATTATCAAGTCAAGTTTAAGATTAATACTATTGGTAACTTTTCGATTAATATAAACAATACTTTACTAAAATGTATTATTTTTGGCAGGGAAAGTATTAAAAGTATAAAAATTTAGTGTTTTTTTGTAGAATAATAAAATTAGTTTATTTTTTCAAGATAATAAAAAATTATTGATTAATAGAAGTATGGTCTGGTAGTTCAGCTGGTTAGAATGCCTGCCTGTCACGCAGGAGGTCGCGAGTTCGAGTCTCGTCCAGACCGCAAGATTTCTAAGATCTTTAATATCTCAAGGTTTTTTTCTCATCTTTATAATGAATAATTATTTTGCATAATTGATTGCTCTGGTTTCTCTTATAACAGTAATTTTAATTTGACCTGGGTATGTCATTTTATCTTGTATTTTGCGTGATAGGTCATAAGATAATTTATTGGCTTCTTCGTCACTAATTTTGTCAGCCCCGACAATAACACGCAGTTCCCTACCAGCCTGGATAGCATAAGTTTTAACAACCCCTGGATATGAAAGTGCAAGTTCTTCCAAATTATTTAATCTCTGGATATATGCCTCAACAACTTCACGTCTTGCCCCTGGACGAGCACCTGAAATAGCATCACAAATTTGGACAATAGGAGCAATTAATGAAGTCATCTCAATTTCGTCGTGGTGAGCACCTATTGCATTACATATTTCAGGTCTTTCTTTGTATTTCTCAGCAATTTTCATTCCTAAAATGGCGTGTGGTAGTTCAGGTTCATTATCTGGTACTTTCCCAATATCGTGTAATAAGCCTGCTCTTTTTGCTATTTTAGGATTTAAACCAAGTTCAGAAGCCATAGTAGCACATAAATTTGCAACTTCTTTTGAATGCTGTAAAAGGTTTTGACCATAAGAAGAACGAAATTTCATTTTTCCTATCAAACGAATTAATTCATGATGCATACCATGAATGCCTAAATCAATAGTCGTTCTTTTACCTGTTTCTATTATTTCTTGTTCAATTTGATTTTTTGTTTTTTTAACTATTTCTTCAATTCTCGCAGGGTGTATTCTTCCGTCAGTAACTAATTTATGAAGTGATAAGCGCGCAATTTCTCTTCTTACCGGGTCAAATCCTGAGAGAATAATAGATTCTGGAGAATCATCTATAATTATATCAACACCTGTTAAAGCTTCTAAAGTTCTTATGTTTCGTCCTTCTCTGCCTATTATTCTTCCTTTTATTTCATCATTTTCAAGATTGAAAACAGATACTGTGTTTTCAATAGCTTGTTCAGTAGCTGTTCTTTGGATAGTTTGAATGACAATTTTTTTAGCTTCAATATTTGCAGTTTGTTTTGCTTCGTCAATAACATCTTTAATATATACAGAAGCTTCTGATTTTGCCTCATCTTTCAATGTCTCTATAAGTTGTGCTTTTGCTTCATTTGCTGATAAACTAGAGATGGTTTCTAATTGTTTAACTTGTTGTTTACGTGTTTTTTCAATTTCAATTTGTTTTTTGTTTAATATTTCAAGTTGATTTGTAAGATTTGCTTTAATAGCATTTAATTCTTTTTGTTTGCGAAAATAATCTTCCAGTTTTTGTGAAAGTGAAGTTTCTTTTTGTTTAAGCTTGTTTTCATTTCTCTGGATTATATTATTTCTTTCGTGAACATATTTTTCATGTTCTGTTTTTAATTGTAAGAATTTTTCTTTAGCCTGTAATATTTTATCTTTTTTTATGATTTCAGCCTTCTCTATAGCTTCTGTTATGATGTTTTGACTTTTGCTTTTAGCTGATTTTTTTAGAATAATATTTGTTATTAAACTTCCTATAAGCATTGCTGCTGCTGCAATAATAATTGTTATAATAGTTGACATTTTTTTAAGGTTTTTAAGTAAGAATTTAAAACAGGAAGGAAAGCCGATGTTAAAAAATTAGACAGAATAAATTAAATAAATTAATTGATTTTATTAGTAAGATATAAGGTAAGTTGTTAATAATTAATCAATCTATTCTGTTAAATGCAGTTGAAAAATAAAAAAACCCGCAAATGATCCCAGAGTTATGATAAACCCCTTTAAATCACGGATGGGGTTGCCAAGTTTTTCGAACGTCCACTGTCCTTGAAAAAATCAAGAATTCCGATGTATCGGAATGAGGCCTGTCCTACGAACTTATGAGCTTTAAACCCTAAATATTATAATGTTGAGTTTACAAACTAATTATTGAATCAATGCGGGTATTTTTTATTTATTATACAAAGAACGAATTTTTTAGCCTTTTATTTTAAAGATTATCTGTTAAAACTTTATCAATTTCAGTTAATTTATTTATCATCTGCTTATCTTTATATGAAATTTGACTCTCATATTTCAACGTACTGGTTGTATATTGTAATGCTGCCATTGCTAAAAGATCTTGCTTATCTTTAAATGAATAATTAATTGAATATTTTTTTATCATTTTATTTATCAAATTTGCTGACTTTCTTATAACTTCTTCTTCATCTCTTTTTATTGTTAGCTGATAAGGCCTGTCTGCAATTATTACAGTTATTAAGAATTCTTCCATTTTTTTATAATCAATAATCTTTTATTTATTTAAAAGACCTAAACATTTATCTATTTCCCGCACAAGTTCATTGATTTTCAACTTTGCATCAGTTGTTCCTTCTTTAAATTCTATTGTTTTTGAAATTTTTAATATTTTATATTTATCTTCTAATTTCTTTATTATACTTCTTTGTCTTTCTATATTTATTAATAATTCTTTTATTTCTTTTTTTAATTCAACATTTTCTACTTCAAGTTTTTTTTGCAAATTTACTAATTTCCTTATTTTATATTCAATACCTGAAATTAATACGCTTACATCTTTCATCAAATTAATTCTACATAATAATTATTTATTTTACAAAAATAATAATATGTTTACTATAATGCAAATATTTTATTTTTGCTAATATTTTTTCATTACAAATATACAAATAATTTTATCAAGATGTAATAATTTATGTAATTTTAAAAAAATTATTTAAAATTTATGACAGAAGAATTTCTTCATTATATATGGAAGTATCATTTGTTTGATAATAAAATATTTACATCAACAGGTGAAAATATTGAAGTGATAAATGTAGGTGAACATAATACTGATGCTGGACCTGATTTTTTTAATGCTAAAATTAAAATCGGCAGTACTCTTTGGGCAGGAAATGTTGAAATACATATAAATGCTTCTGATTGGTATAAACATGGACATCAAAATGATAAAGCTTATAATAATATTATTTTACATGTAGTTTATAATAATGATAAAGTTATTATGCGAAATAATAATGAAATAATACCTACTATTGAGCTTAAGGGAAAATTTAATGAAAAGTTATTTTCTATGTATCGAAATTTTATGAATAGCAAATATTGGATACCTTGTGAGAAAATGATAAACTGTGTTGATGAATTTACAGTTAATAATTGGCTTGAAAGTTTGTTGATTGAAAGATTAGAAAAAAAATCTAAATTAATTGAGTGTAAATTAAACATATCTAATAACAATTGGGAGCAAGTGTTTTATGAACAGCTTGCTCGTAATTTTGGATTCAAAGTAAATGCTGAGCCTTTTGAATTACTTGCTAAATCTCTTCCAATAATTTATCTGGCAAAACATAAAAACAATATTTTACAAATTGAAGCAATGCTATTTGGACAGGCAGGTTTATTAAACAAGGTTTTTAAAGATGAGTATCCAAGGAAATTGCAAAAAGAATATAATTTCTTAAAACAAAAATTTTCTTTAAAGCCTATTGAAAGCCATTTATGGAAATTTTTACGTTTACGACCTTCAAATTTTCCGACTATTCGTATATCGCAATTTGCTGAGCTTATCTGTAAATCCTCTCATCTATTTTCTGAAATAATTGAAAGAGAAAATGTCTATAAAATTGTTCATCTGTTCGATTTATATAGTTCTGAATACTGGGACAGCCATTATATTTTTGATAAGTTATCTGCTAAAAGAAAGAAAAAATTTGGTATTAATGCTGCTAATTTAATTATGATAAATACTGTTGTGCCTTTTTTGTTTGTTTATGGCAAAAAAAAAGATAATGAAAAATATAAAGAAAGGGCTTTAATGTTTTTAAATCAAATTCCAGGAGAGAATAATTCAATAATCAAAAAATGGAAGTCCCTCGGCATGAATGTGAATACTGCATTTAATACTCAGGCATTGATAGAACTAAAAAATTATTATTGTGATTTTAAAAAATGTTTGAATTGCAGAATAGGAAATTATCTTTTGAGACAAGTAGATTATTAATGTTTTTAACATGATTTATTTATAATGAAATATACCCTAAGGTGTCGGGGCAGGCTATGACCAAAACGAATTTAGATTTAATTTGATATATACTGTATATGCAAAAATCGTGACAAAACGCATAACGCAGAATTACAAGAATATACAAAAACATAAAACAGATGAAGTTAAAATTAATACTGTTTACTTTTTTTATACTCTTTTTTAGATTTGAGGGTTTACAAGCTCAGACTAATGGAACAACGAGCAGTGAGGCTCAACAAAAGGATATAACAAACAAAAATCAAGACAAGTTAATAAGAGTTGAAATTCAGGCAAGGTCAGGTTCTGATTCATATAGAATAATTCCATTTGGAAGTAAAGGTGTGCTTCTTTTCTATGAAAGTAATGAATATAAAAGCAAACAAACTAAGGAATGGTTTTTTGCTTTTTACGATGTAAATTTTGAAGAATTATGGAATAAAGAGTTTCCTGTTAAAAGAAATATGGATTTTAAGAAAATAGATTATGATGACAGCTTTCTTTATTTGTTGTTGATTAATAATCGTAAAAGGCCTTCTGAAAATAGTTTACAAATATTAATAGTAGGTGTAGATGATGGAACTATTAGAACTATTGAAGATAAAATCCCGGAGAAAGTTATTTTAACTGAATTTAAAGTAAATGGCAACAATGCATTTTTAGGAGGTATGTTAAAACCTTCTGTATCGCAGCGAATTATTCAGGGGGGGTTGACTTTTACATTAATTCCGTTAATTACAGGGTTAAATGTGCTTAAATATCAACCAGCTGTTTATACTATAAATTTGAAATCAGGAAATCTTAAAATTTTAAATTCAAATTTTAAAGGACAAGCTTATGTCGAAAGTATTCAAAAGGAATCAATAAAAAATATTGTTAATGTTATTATAAAAAATTATATACCCAAAAATAATAATGCTGTGTATGTTAATGCGTATGATAATATGGGTAATAAAATTAATACGGTTAAGCTTGTAACATCAGACAATACTCGAAAAATAAATACAGTAAAGTTAATTTCGCTTGATAATAATAATGAGTTGGCAATTGGAACATATAATAACAACACAAAAGGGAGATCTGCCAATCCTGTATTTTCAGGCTTTGATGAAGAATCAACAGGATTGTATATAACTTATATCAAGGGTAATCATCAACAATATATAAAGTTTTATAATTTTTCTGAATTCAAAAACTTTAATAGTTATATAAGTAAGGCAAGAGCTTTGAGGATAAAAAGGAGGGCATTAAAAAAGAAAAAAAGAGGCAAGGAATTATCCTATAATTATCAATTATTAGTTCATGATGTTATTGAAAAGGACAATAAATATATTATGATTGCTGAAGCTTATTATCCGGAATACCATACAGTTACTTATATTGATTATGATTATTATGGCAGACCTTATACTCGTTATTACACTGTTTTTGACGGTTATAGATATACAAATGCAATTGTTTCATGTTTTGATATAGAAGGTAATCTGCTGTGGGATAATAGTTTTAAAATATTTAATATAATTACTTATGATTTAAAAGAAAGAGTTAAAGTTTTTTTCGACGGAGATGATATTGTACTTGCTTATTCTAGTGAAGGTGAAATTGATTATAAAATATTAAGAGAAAATGAAGTTATTGAAAGCCAAAGCCATACTAAAATAGAAACAAATTATCCAAATGATAAACTTATTTCAGATTACAATAGTGATATGGAATACTGGTATGGCGATTATTTTATTTCTTATGGATATCAAAAAATAAAAAATAGAAATGTTGGGAATAAAAGAAAAAGAACTGTTTTTTACTTTAATAAAATTGCTTTTGAATAATTAGAGTCTGTCCATAAAGTCGGTGTTTGATTTAGAATGACGTCTTTTTAATATGGTTTTTTAGAAG
>CAYNBX010000114.1:0-6227 GCA_964395505.1 uncultured Bacteroidales bacterium
ATTTTTTTGACGAGCGTAACGCAGAAAATGGACATTATTGGCAAACACTGGACTCGTATTTGAAATTTAATACCTGAATATATTTTATTACTTTACATTTTCAATTAATAAAAACACAATAATATTTTTTTGCTTTATTATTAAAATAATTAATATTTTTACTGCAAATTACGTTTATTATCTAAATCATAACGAATATTAGAAAAATATATACGTTTATTCATTCATATTTAATGAAAAAAATAAAAAATAAAAAATCTATTTTAATTAGCTTATTTATATTATTTTTTTATTTAAGCATAAATATTCCAGAATCATATTCTTTTAATAACAATACTATTGATACGTTAAAAGCTTTAAAATATTACAATAGAGCTAAATTTTTTAATAATAAATCAAAATACGACAGCTCATATTATTATTTTAATTTATCAGCTAAGATTTATAAAAAATCTCATAAATGGCAATCTTATATAATGTGTTTAATTAATATATCAGATTATTACAGGATTAAAAGTAATTTCAGTAAAGCCGCAAAAATTCTCTCAAAAGCAGAAAAATATTCCAATACTTTTTTAAAACAAAATAATATCATTTTTTCTGATTTATTACATTTAAAAGGAACAATCAATGGTGATAAAGGAAATTTTGATGAAGCAATAAAAGAGATTATTAAATCAATAGAATTAAAAATAAAAGTTAAAGGTCCAAATGATACAACTCTTGCAAATTCTTATAATAATTTAGGAACTTATTATTTTTATCTTGCAAAATATGATAAAGCCTCAGATTATTATAAAAAAGCTCTGAATATAGCTTTAAAAAAAAGAAATAAGGAAAATTCCGACATAGCTATGTATTATCAAAACATTGGGATTATTTATGCTAAAAAAGGGGACTTTGAAAAAGCCATGAAATTTTTTAATAAAAATTTATCAATTAATAAGAAAATTCTCAGTAAAGATGACCCTAACCTGGCTTTAATTTATTTAAATATTGGGAAACTGTATGTTATTTTAAGCAAGTATAACAAAGCTATAGAATATAACAATAAAGCAGAAGATATTTATATTAAGAAATTTGGAGATAATTATAAAAAACTTGGCTCAATTTATATGAACAAAGGAACAATTTACAACTCTATAAGTGATTATGAAAAGGCATTAATATATTATAATAAAGCTCTATCAATTTTTAAAGAAAATTTAAAACCTGACCATCCTGAAATTTTAAAAGTTTATATGAACATAGGATATGTTTATAAAAAGAAATGCGAATACAAAAAAGCTTTATATTATTATAAAAAGAGTATTCCTAAAATAAAAAATTCACCTTCAATAATAAAAACATACAGAAATTTTGCAAACTGCTATAAAGCTATTGGTAATACTAAAAAAGCAAATTATTATTATAATTTATCCATTAATAAAGCAATAAAAATTTTGGGGAATAATAATTCACAGTTAGCACTAAATTATTTATATTACGGGGATTTTTGTGCTCATAATGGGAAAAAAGAAAAGGGCATAAAACTTTTAAAAAAATCTTATAAAATTTATTATCACAATTTCGGATTAAAAAACAGGGATGTATCAAATTGTTTAACTTATATTGGAAATTTTTATTCCTTACAAAAAGATTATAAAAAAGCCCTTGAATATTATCAAAAATCATTAATATCAATTGTAAAGGATTTTAAGGATACTAATGTTTATAAAAATCCAAACATAAAAAATATAGTGCCGGATTACTATTTATTAAATGCTTTAAATAACAAAGCTAATGCTTTATATCAATATTTTGCCAACAAAACACACAATAAAAAGGATATAGAAACAAGTTTAAAAACTTATGAACTTGCAATCAGATTAATAGAAAAAATGCGTTCAGAGTACTTAAATGAAGAAAGTAAATTATTATTAACTGAAAAAGAAAGAAAAAGTTTTCCAAATGCTATAAAAACAGCTCTAATATTATACAACAAAACAAAAGACAGAATTTATTTAGAAAAAGCATTTGAATATGCAGAAAAAAGCAAGTCAGCAATTCTTTTAGCTTCAATTAGAGATATTGAAGCAAAACAATTAGGAGGCATACCCAAAAAAATACAAATTGCTGAAAATGATTTAAAGCGTAAATTATCTATTTATAATAAATTTGTATATGAAGAGAAACAAAAACAAAAACCTGATCAAAGTAAAATCGCTTTATGGGAAAACAAACTATTTGAACTTAACAAAAAATATGACAGCACTATCAGTACTATTGAAAAGCAATATCCTAAGTATTACCATTTAAAATATGATTATACTGTAGTAGATGATAGAACTATACAAAATTCCCTTAATCAAAAACAGGCTCTTATAGAATACACAGTAACTGACACTTTGCTATTTACCTTTGTAATAACAAAAAACAAATTCAAGGTTTTTACACAAACCATTGACACTACATTTAATAATAATATTAAACAAATTAGAAATGAACTTATAAGTAAAGATTATGCAAATTATAGCTTAAAAGATTATAAAATATTTACTTCAACAGCTTATAATTTATACCTCAAACTTATAAAACCAGAAAAAAATATTATTAAAGGGAAAAAATTAATAATAGTACCGGATGATAAATTAGGGTATATTCCTTTTGGAATTTTACTTAGTAAGCTGCCAAACAACTTTACAATGAATTATCGTTATCTTTCATATTTACTTAAAAAATATTCTATCAGTTATTCATATTCTGCTACACTTTTGTTTAATAATTTGTATAAGAATAAAATACCTCCCAAAAGATTATTGGCATTTGCTCCATCATATAAAAACTTTAGCGAGCTTAATACTGAGGATATTCTCAAAAAAATAAACAACAGAAAAAAATTATTACCAATACCGGGTGTAAAAAAAGAAGTAAATAATATTTCAAAAATATTTCATGGAGATGTTTTTCAAGATTCCCTTGCAACAGAAAGTAATTTCAAAAAATATTCAAAAGACTACGACATCTTACATTTAGCGATGCATACATTTATTGATGATAAAAATCCAATGTATTCAAAGTTGGTTTTTTATCATGATAAACACAGCAAAGAAGATGGTTTTTTAAATACTTACGAACTTTTTAATATGCATCTCAATGCAGAATTAGTTGTTTTAAGTGCTTGTAACACTGGCTCTGGTAAGTTAAGCAGAGGAGAAGGTATTATGAGTTTGGCAAGAGGCTTTATTTATGCTGGAATACCAGGTATTGTTATGACATTATGGTCCGTTGAAGATAGATCAAGCGAAGAATTGATGAGTTATTTTTATAAATATTTATCCAAAGGAGAAGCTAAAGATCAAGCTCTTAGATTAGCTAAATTATATTATTTGAAAAATGCTGACCAATTAAATGCACATCCACACTATTGGGCTGGATATGTTAGTATTGGTGAAGTAAAACCTTTGCATAAATATAGAAATATTAACATTTATTTTATATACTTTTTAATAATTGCAGGTGGAGTATTTGTTTTGTTTCAAATAAAAAAGAAAATTTATAATAAAAAAACACGTTGATTTATTGAGTTCTAAATTCAAGTTTTACATTGTAAAAAACAGCAAATTACAGAATTATGTCTCTAACAAAATAATTTACGGATTGAAAATATATTTAATTTTTTTTTAGATTTGATAAACAAAAATTACAATATTTTAATACCTTAGCTTTGCAATAAAATTACAAATCAAGTGATATATCCCCATAACTTTGAACAAAAAATCGGTTTTGATACTATCAGACAAATGCTAAAACAAGCATGCCTGAGCCTTATGGGTGAAAATTTCGTTGATAAAATTCTGTTCTCCAATAACTATGAGCTTATCGTCAAACTAATAAATCAAGTTGCAGAATTCAAAGATATTTTATTATTCGATGATAATTTCCCTTCACAGGATTACATTGATCTCAGACCCGAGCTGGAAAGAATAAAAATTAAAGGCACATATATCAATAAAACAGAACTTTTTGACCTGAAACTCTCATTAACAACTATTCAGCAATGTATTAATTTTTTAAAAAACAAAGAAGATAAAAAATATCCTTACCTTAAAAAACTTACAGAAAATATTTATGTTGATAAATCAATAATTTCTAAAATTGATCAAATTATAGATGAAAAAGGGAATATACGTGATAATG
Source organism: uncultured Bacteroidales bacterium (assembly GCA_964395505.1). GTDB lineage: Bacteria > Bacteroidota > Bacteroidia > Bacteroidales > AUK083 > AUK083. The sequence goes on from CAYNBX010000114.1 coordinate 4,180, forward strand.
CCTCAAAGGAACTTCTTGTAATACGTAAAGAACTCAATTTTAAACAATCAGTTATTGATAAAAAAATTAGTCAAATTTTAAATTCAGCAAAAAAACAAGGGTGGGTAAAAGAAGATATTTCAATCACAATAAGAAATGGAAGGTCAGTAATACCTGTATCTGCAGCATATAAAAGAAAAATCAAAGGTTTTATTCATGATGAATCAGCCACAGGACAAACTGTATTTATTGAACCAACAATAGTATTTGATATTAATAATGAAATTCGTGACCTTGAGAATGCTGAAAAAAGAGAGATCATTAAAATACTTATTAAGTTTACTGATTTTTTACGTCCACAAATTGAGGAACTGATAAAAGCCTATTTTTTTCTTGGGTTAATTGATTTCATACGTGCAAAAGCAAAATTTGCAATACATATTCAAGCTGTTAAACCAATCATTAACAACAATGCTGTAATTGGATGGATTGAAGCAAAGCATCCTTTATTATATTTATCTCATAAAGCACAAAATAAGAAAGTTGTGCCTTTAAATATTTCCTTAAACCAGGGGCAGCGCATATTAATCATATCAGGACCAAATGCCGGAGGAAAATCCGTTTGTCTAAAAACAGTAGGACTGCTGCAATATATGATACAAACAGGCTTGCTTGTACCTATGAAAGAAAATTCTGAAACAGGGATATTTGATAATCTTTTTATTGATATTGGTGATGAGCAATCACTTGAGAATGACCTTAGCTCATACAGCTCTCATCTTATAAACATGAAAAAATTTGTTCTTAATGCTGATTCAAAGTCGTTGTTTTTAATAGATGAATTTGGAGCAGGCACTGAGCCTCATCTTGGAGGAGCTATTGCAGAAGCTGTATTGGAAAAATTAAACGAAAATAAATCCTTTGGCATTGTTACTACTCACTATTCAAACTTGAAATTACTTGCAGAAAAACAAAAAGGCATAGTAAACGGAGCTATGCTTTTTGATTCAAAACTTATGCAGCCTGTTTACGAACTTAAAATTGGAAAACCAGGCAGTTCTTTTGCTTTTGAGATTGCAAAAAAAATAGGATTCCCTAAAAAGTTATTAAAAAATGCAGCTAAAAAAACAGGCAAGAAGCAACTTGACTTTGACAAACAATTACAAGAACTTGAAACAGAACAAAAAAAATTAGAAAAAAAACATACTGAGCTGAAAGTTGCTGACGATTTCTTAGCTGAAATGATAGATAAATATCAAAATTTATCTGAGGATCTTGAAAAAGCAAAAAAATCTATTATTCAACAAGCAAGAGAAGAAGCTCTGGAACTGATCAACAATTCCAATAAACTAATAGAAAAAACCATTAAAGAAATTAAAGAAAATCAGGCATCAAAAGAACAAACAAAAAAACTAAGACAAAAACTGAAAATATTTTCAGAAAATATAAAAAAAGAACATAAAAAGAGTGAAAAACAAAAATCTTCAATTGAAAAAATAAAAAATACAGCTGTTCAAACAGGCGATTTTGTTAAAATAAAAGAACAAGACGCTGTAGGTGAAATCACTGAAATAAACGGAGAAGAAGCTATTGTTACATTTAATTCCATAAAATTAAAAACCTCATTAGAAAAATTAGAGAAAGTGAGCAAAAAACAAGCTCAAAAAGAAAAAACAAAATATAAAAAAAGTTCTTATAACCCGGTTATCAATGAACTTAATGACAAAATTGCTAATTTTAATTTATCTATTGATGTAAGAGGGAAAAGAGCAGAAGAAGCCATCAATATTGTAAAACATTATATAGATGAGGCTATTCTGCTTAATGTATCAGAAGTAAGCATTCTGCACGGCAAAGGCAATGGAGTTTTATACAATATCATCCGTGAATATTTATCTTCTATCCCTGAAATAAAACAATTTGGTGATGAAAGCCTTGAACGAGGAGGTCATGGTATTACGATTGTTAAATTCAAATAGTAATTTCTTATGTTTATATTTTTGTAGGTAATTCATTATTAAATATTTATCTTGTAAAAAATTTATTAGCAATGTTTAAAATTAGAAATT
>CAYNBX010000115.1:0-6201 GCA_964395505.1 uncultured Bacteroidales bacterium
TTTTTTTGCAAGATAAATAATTAATAATGAGCTATATATAAAAATATAAACAAATGAAAGATAGAGAAGAAAATTTATGGATTGGAGACATGGCTTTTGAATCAGAAGTGAATGGTCATAAAATTATTATTGATGCTGATAGTAAAGTAGGAGGGAAGGATAAAGGGCCACGTCCGAAACCCTTGTTATTAGCTTCTTTAGGAGGTTGCACCGGAATGGATGTTATTTCAATATTAAACAAAATGCGTGTTAAACCTAAGTATTTTAATGTTTCTGTTGAAGCTGAATTAACAGACGAGCATCCAAAATATTATCATAAAATTCATATTACTTATACTTTTAAAGGTGATGATTTGCCAATGGATAAACTTAAAAAAGCCGTTAGTTTGTCTCAAGATAGATATTGTGGTGTTTCATTTATGATGAAAAATATTGCTGAATTGACTTATGAGATTAAAGTAGAAAAATAAATTATATGTTTATTTATGGATAAATTGTTAAACTTTTTGGTTCTGCTGGTATTTTAATGGATAAGGTGTTTTTATTGGAATGATGGAATGGCTGATTGGATGATTGATTTGGTGATTGGCAGCTTTCTAAAAACTATATAAATAAATATTGAGTCCGGTATAAAAAGCAAGTATGACCTCTACCTAAGCCTCTTCTGTATAAGAAGGGGTTAGAGGATGAGGTGAAAATAAGTTTTATACTCTTTAAACTCTTATTCTTCTATTAAATTCTTGTAAGTATCACATTTTTAAATATCATTGCTCATAAGAAAATTGAACATTGCATATAAAAAATATGAACTTTAAATTTTAACTTTCGTTTTTATTAATGATTTAACGATAAATAATATTTTTAATAATTTCTAATAACTCACTAATAATCATAGCAGTTGCTCCCCATATTTTAAAGTTATTAATCAAAAAACAAGGAGCTGTAATAATTTTGTTTCCTGAGGAAAGTACTTCTTTTTTCTGGATATTATTTTTATTAAGCAAATCAGACAGACTAATTTCAATAATTTGTTCTACTTCAGTATTATTAGCTTTAAATTGAGGCTTTTCATCAGTATATGACAAAATTGGTAAAACTAAAAAATTGCTTGGCTGGATATATAACTTTGATAAATTCCCAATAATTTTAACTTTAGAAATATCAATACCTATTTCCTCATTTGCTTCTCTTAATGCAGTGTCAAATAGTGAATTGTCAAAAATTTCTTTTTTCCCGCCAGGGAATGAGATTTGATGACTGTGTATTCCATTGTATTTTGCCCTTAATATCAAAACAGTCTTAATAGAATCTTTATCAGGATATAACAAAACAAGAACACTGCTTTTTTTGGTTTTTGAATAATTGGAAAAATTGTTTAACTCTTCTTTGCCTGTATTAGGAGGCAGCATCAGATACTGTGCTTGTTTGCCAGGTAAATCTTTATCATTTATGTCTTGTAACTTTTTTATGAGTTTATGAAAATTTATCATTTAAAAATTTTTTAAACAAAAATACATCAGATTTATACAACGTATTTTATAAAAAATTTTTAATTTTAGCATTTTATTATAAAAAGAAATATATTTTTTAAATTTTGTCCTTTTAAATGAAATAATTTATAATTTTATCATTTTATTACAAAATATTGTTTTATTAAAAATTTTTTCAAGATGTTAAAAGAACATAATAAAGCTTTAGATAACAAAAAGGAGAAACTGACTGATAATAAAGAACTTATTCTTTATAATGATGAAATAAACACATTTGATTTTGTAATTAAGACATTGATAGAAGTTTGTAAACATGAACCTCAACAAGCTGAACAGTGTGCAATAATAGCCCACTTAAAAGGAAAATGTGCTGTGAAATCAGGAACATTTTATGAATTAAAACCTATTTTTGATGAGATGTCAAGCAGAAATCTTACTGTTGAAATTGAATAACTCATAGTAAGAAAGCCTGTAATTTGAAAAATTCAAAAACAACAATAATAATAAAATATCTATCAATGTAATTAAAATGCTTTTCTAAGTTAAAAATACTAAACTACAAACCATTAACTTATGTCGTGGACTGTAATAATTGTATTAATTTTGGTGGGATTGGTTTTCATAGTACTTGAAATATTAGTTATACCGGGAGTAGGTGTTGCAGGTATTTTAGGTACTGCTTTGATTGTGTTTGCAATTTGGGAAACATATTCAAGTCATGGTAAGATTGCGGGAATTTATACAATTGGTTTTACTGTCCTAATTACTGCTATTACATTGTTTTTTTCTTTTAAATCCAAAACATGGAAAAGGATGATGCTCAGTTCAAAAATTGACAGCAAAGTCAATATTGTTGATAAAAAAAAACTTAAGATAGGAGATGTAGGAGTTACAGTATCAAGATTAGTTCCAGGAGGAAAAGCATTGATTAATGGAAATTTTTATGAAGTTCATTCTACAGGTGATTTCATTGATCCTAAAACAGAAATTGTTGTAAATAAAATTACTTTTAATAAAATTATTGTCAAACCAAAAACTTAATTATTATGAATTTAAACCTTTTTATTTTACTTACGGAATCAAATACTAATATTGGTGTTATAATTGCCATTGGTATAGCAGCTATTTTTGGGCTGTGGATTATATTTTATTTTATACCTGTAGGATTATGGTTTACTGCCCTTCTTTCAGGTGTTAGAATTTCTTTATTACAATTAGTATTTATGAGATGGCGTAAAGTGCCTCCAACAGTTATTGTTCGTAATTTAATTTCTTCCACAAAAGCAGGTTTACATTTAAACCGTGATGAACTTGAAGCTCACTATTTGGCTGGAGGACACGTAAAAGATGTTACAAATGCCTTAATATCTGCTGATAAGGCAAATATGGACCTTGATTTTAAAACAGCTACAGCTATTGACCTGGCAGGCAGGGATGTTTTTCAAGCTGTACAGATGTCTGTTAATCCTAAAGTTATTGACACACCACGTGTTACTGCTGTTGCAAAAGATGGAATACAATTAATTACAAAAGCAAGAGTAACTGTAAGGGCAAATATTAAACAATTGGTTGGTGGTGCAGGCGAAGAGACTGTTTTGGCAAGGGTAGGAGAGGGCATCGTTTCTTCTATTGGCTCTGCTGATTCACATAAACAAGTACTTGAAAATCCTGATTCTATATCAAAAGTTGTACTTGAAAAGGGACTTGACTCTGGCACTGCTTTCGAAATACTCTCTATTGATATTGCTGATATAGATATTGGAAAAAATATTGGAGCAGGCTTGCAAATAGACCAGGCAAATGCAGATAAAAATATCGCACAGGCAAGGGCAGAAGAACGTCGTGCAATGGCTGTTGCTACTGAACAGGAAATGAAAGCTAAATCTCAAGAAGCTAGAGCTAATGTTATTCAAGCTGAAGCTCAAGTACCTATTGCTATTGCTGATGCTTTTAGAAATGGGAATTTAGGTATTATGGATTATTATAGATATAAAAATATTCAAGCTGATACTAAAATGAGAGATTCTATTTCTACTCCTACTCCTACCCCTACTTCTACAAAGCCTGATACCAAAAATAATAAACATTAATCAAAAAAATATAATACAAATCAAGTTTTAACCTTTTTTAGTAAACTTATTATTTTTCGATTAATTTTAAGCGTCTTGATAATCAGCAAGACGCTTTTTGTTTAATATTGCATTATATAATAGAACTATTTTTTTATTCTATTATGAAAAAAATCTTATTGTTTTAATCATTAATTTTTTATAATTTTATATTTTCAATTGTTTAATTATTTTTATAATGATAACAAAAGAGGAAAAAGAAAAGATAGTTGAAAAATATAGAATCTTATTAAGAGCTTGTAAGCCTTTTTTAAAAAAAGGCGATGTGAAAATGATACGAATGGCTTATGAGATGGTATTACAAGCATACAGGGATAAGCGAAGACAATCAGGGGAACCTTATGTTTACCATTCTGTTGGTGTTGCACGTATTGTAGCTGAAGAAATAGGCTTGGGTACCAGCTCTATAATATGTGCTTTATTTCATGATATTGTTAGAGATACAGACGTTACTATTGAAGAAATTGAAACAAAATTTGGAAAATCAGTAGCTTATATTGTCCAAAAATTAACCAAAATATCTACTATTGATACTGAAAAAGCATCCTTACAATCAGAGAATTTTATAAAATTATTGCTTTCAATGACGGATGATGTTCGGGTTATCTTGATAAAACTTGCTGACAGACTTCATAATATGCGTACTATTGCTACTAGATCTAAAGAAAAACAAGCAAAAATATCTTTCGAAACATTTTATTTATATGCACCTATTGCTCACAGACTTGGATTATATAACATAAAAACTGAATTAGAGGAACGATATATGCAATATACCAATCCGGAAATTTACAGAGCAATAGCTCAAAAAATTAAAGATACAAAAAGTAAAAGAAGTAAGTTTATAAAAGAATTCATTAAACCAATTAATAAAAGATTAAAATCAGAAGGCTTTGAGTGTGATATTAAAGCGAGAACAAAATCTGTTTTTTCTATTTGGAATAAAATTAAAAAACAAAATATTACCTTAAATGAAGTTTATGACCTTTTTGCTGTTAGAATAATAATTAAAAATACTATTAAAAATGAGAAAGCTGACTGCTGGCAAGTATATTCTATTGTAACAGACATCTATCAGCCTAATCCAAAACGATTACGTGATTGGATTTCAAACCCAAAGGATAGTGGTTATGAGTCTTTACATACAACGGTTATCGGACCTAAGAAAAGATGGATAGAAGTACAAATAAGGACTTCAAGAATGGATGATATTGCAGAAAAAGGGCATGCTTCACACTGGAGATATAAAGAATCTGTTCTTGGTGAGGCCAATGATGAATGGCTTAGAAAAATAAGAAATAAACTCGAAATCTCTAAACCTTATATTTTAGATTCAAAAGATAATTCCAAAATTGAACCCTATTCTGATAAAATATTCGTGTTTACTCCAAAAGGAGACCTGAAACAATTAAATGCTGGTGCAACAGTGCTTGACTTTGCTTATGAGATACATACAAAAGTAGGAGAAAAATGTACAGGTGCAAAAATTAATAACAAGATAGTCCCTTTGAAACATATACTTAAAAATGGGGATAAGGTTAAAATAATTACTTCAAAAAATCAAAAACCTAAACAAGACTGGTTGAACTTTGTTACTTCTTCAAGGGCAATATCAAAAATTAAACGTGCTCTTAAAGAAGACGAATATAAAGAGGCTGAAACTGGTAAGGCTATTCTCAAAAGAAAATTTAAAAAATGGAAAATAAATTTTAATGAGCAAAACATTAATAAATTATTAAACCATCTTAAAATAAAAACTCCATTAAATCTTTTTTACTTAATTGCTAATGAAAAAGTTGCAATCAATGAAATTAAAAATATTCTGAAATCATCTCAGGAAAATAATGTTTATAAAATTTCTAATGAAAAAAATAACGTAAATGGTGAAAATATTGCTGTACCTTTTAAACCAAAAGATGAAGAAATTTTATTTATTGATGATAAGCTTGATAATGTTCCTTATGAATTGGCCAAATGCTGTAATCCGATATTTGGTGATCATGTCATTGGTTTTGTGACTGTGGGAAAAGGAATAAAGATTCACCGTATTAACTGCCCAAATGTTGCACGTTTAATTAAAAAATATCCATACAGAATAATAAAAGTACAATGGAAGAAAAAAAGAAGCAAAAAACCTGTGTTTCAAACAGATATCATAATAACAGGAAAAGATGAGCTTGGAATAATTAATAACATTACTGAAATTATTTCTAAAGACCTGAAAGTAAATATGCGCTCTCTATCTGTTAATTCAAAAGATGATGGCACTTTTGAAGGAAAAGTTAAGGTTCTGATTAGAGACAATAAAAACTTGAATGAATTATTGCATAAATTATTAAAAGTCAAAGGTGTTTTAAAAGCAGCACGTATTGATAATTATAATTAGTGTTTGTCCATAATGTCCATTTTCTACATTACGCTCGTAAAAAAAATGAACATTCTGAATCAAACACTGACTTTATGGACAGACTCTACTTAGGGCTTTTTGAAAAAGTCTGATGCGTGCCGGATTTGAGGCGGCAAGGTGAAGATGTATTTTTATACTTCGAACCGAAGACAACGAAGAAGACGGTACGCAGCAG
>CAYNBX010000116.1:0-6063 GCA_964395505.1 uncultured Bacteroidales bacterium
CAAAATTATTTCACAGGGTAAATGAATATATAAAAATATTAAAAAATGAAAAAAACAATTATCACTAAAAAAATTTTATTGACTTTTATTTCAATAATTTTATTTTTCAACATTTCATTTTCTTCTTCTAAAATTAGTTTGGATAGAATTGAACCTCCTTTCTGGTGGATTGGAATGAAAATCCCTGACCTTCAACTATTAGTTCATGGTAAAAATATTGCTGAAACTTCCGTAAACATTGATTATGAAGGAATAAAATTAAGAGATGTTACACTGGTTGAAAATCCTGATTACTTATTTTTACATCTTGTAATATCAAAAAAAACAAAGTCGGGAAAGTTCATAATATATTTTAAAAAAGCAAATAAAATTATAAGTACTTACGAATATGAGCTAAAAAAAAGAAGGAAGAACTCAGAGTATAGGCAGGGCTTTAATAGTTCTGATGTCATATATCTTCTTATGCCTGATAGATTTTCCAATGGTGACCCATCAAATGACAATGTTAAGGGCATGAAAGAAAAAGCTGATAGAAATAATCCTGATGGAAGACATGGGGGCGATATTAAAGGAATTGTAAATCATCTAAACTATCTTCAGAATTTAGGTATTACTGCATTATGGATTAACCCTCTTCTTGAAAATAATATGAATACTTATTCTTATCATGGTTATGCAATAACAGATTACTATAAGATAGACCCAAGATTTGGAACAAATAGAGACTATTTGAATCTAATAGACGACTGTCATAAAAAAGGAATTAAAGTTATAATGGATATGGTTTTTAACCATTGTGGAATAGGACACTGGTGGATGAAAGATTTGCCTATGAAAGACTGGATACATCAATTTCCTAAGTTTACAAGAACAAATTATTGTTCCAGTGTTATTGTTGACCCTCATGCTTCTGATTTTGACCGTAATCTTATGTTAAAGGGTTGGTTTGACAAAACTATGCCAGACTTAAATCAAAACAACAAATTTCTTGCTACTTATCTTATACAAAATAGTATCTGGTGGATTGAAAATGCAAATATTGACGGCATCCGTATGGATACTTACACTTATTCAAATAAAAATATGATGGCAAAATGGACAAAAAGAGTTTTAAAAGAATATCCTGATTTTAATATTGTTGGCGAAACCTGGCTGCCAAAACCTTCTTTGGTTTCTTATTGGCAAAAAGACGCTCTTAACAAAGATGGATATAATTCTTATTTGCCTAGTGTTTTTGACTTCCCCTTGTATTATGCTCTTGGAAAATCTTTTAATGAAAAGGAAACCTGGAATAAAGGTCTAATTGACCTGTACAATGTTTTATGTGATGATTATTTATATGCAAATCCTCAAAATATTGTGATATTTACTGATAATCACGATTGTGACAGATTCTTTAGTAAAATAAATAAAAACTTAAAAAGCTTTAAAATGGCAGTGGCTTTTTTGTTGACAACAAGAGGCATTCCTGAAATTTATTATGGTACTGAAATTTTAATGCAGGGATTCAAGCATAATGGTGATGGAGATATTAGAAAAGATTTTCCCGGTGGTTGGAAAAATGATAAAATTAATGCTTTTTATAAAGAAGGCAGAAATAAAGAACAAAATGAAGCTTTTGATTATTTGCAAAATCTATTGAAATGGAGAAAAAATAAAGATGTTATTCATACTGGCAAATTGAAACATTTTATACCTCATGATGGAGTTTATGTCTATTTTAGATATAATAAAAAAGAAACTATTATGGTTTTACTTAATAACAATAATAACGAAGATAAAACCATAAATACTAAAAGATTTGCAGAATGTATGAGAGATTATAAATATGCAAAAAATATCATTAATGGCAAAACTATTTATAACCTTAAATCAATAATAGTTCCCGCTAAGTCTGCTGTGATATTGGAATTAAAAAAATAAACAATTTTTCAAAATATTCTTATTAATTTCATATTTTTACATAAATTAATTTTATGCTCCTTTTTACTGATTTTTAATTTAATATTTTTTTAATTATAATAAAAAACAAAAAAATGCTAAAAAAATTTATTATTTATTCATCAATCATTCTGGCTTTTGCTGCATGCCATAATGTAAATATTAAAGTTCCTGAGAAATCAGAAATATTTGGACTTGCAACACCCGTTAATTTACAAAGAGATACAACATTAATACATCTTACTGACTATTTTGACGATGTTTCTTTAATTGACTCAGTTACTATTAATAGGAATATACTAAAAGTATTACTATATCCTGATAAAAAGACAGTAATGCTTATTCCTAATGATAAAAAACTGCCCGGATTATCTGAGATGAAAGTCTGGATAAAAGATTATTCTTACTCAATACTTTTGAAAAAGAGCAGAAAGATGAATTATAAATTGATTTTTAACCCTGGGAAGAAAAAATATAAAACTGTTCAGATTGCTGGTTCTATTAATGGTTGGAATCCTAAAGCTGCACCAATGAAAAAAAATGAAAAAGGCATCTGGGAAAGAGAATTGATTTTAAATCCCGGTAAATATCAATATCAATTTGTTGTTGATGGTAAATGGATACTTGACCCTGCTAATCCTGATTCTGTAGATAATCATATTGGAGGATACAATTCAGTAATGACTATTGGAGTTATAAACCCTGAACTTCTACCTGTTTTATTTACAAAAAAAACAGAAGACAATGAAATAGAAATTGCTTATAAAGATAATGTAAAAGAATTTTTTGTTTTCTGGCAAAATTACAGACTTCCAAAAAGTTCAATAGAAATTGAAAATGATAAAATTGAATTTTATATTCCAGAACAGGCGAAAAAATTAAACAGGTCTTATATCAGAGCTTGGTCTTATAATGATAAAGGCATTTCAAACGATATTTTAATACCTCTTGAAAAAGGTAAAGTTGTTAACAATACTTCAGAATTGACAAGGAATGATAAAGAAGCATCAATAATTTATTTTTTGATGGTAGATCGTTTTAAAGATGGTGAAATCAGTAATGATCATCCTGTTAAAGACAAAGATGTTTTACCAAAAGTTAATTTCTATGGAGGTGATATATTTGGAATTACTCAAAAAATAAAAGATGGATACTTTACTAATTTAGGTATTAATACAATATGGATCTCTCCTATTGCTCAAAATCCATTAGGAGCTTATGGTTTATATCCTAAACCCCGTACGAAATTTACCGGATATCATGGCTATTGGCCTATTTCTTCATCTAAAATTGATTTTAGATTTGGCACAAGCGATGAGTTCAAAGAATTGATTAAACAAGCTCATAAAAGAAATATAAATGTTATTTTGGATTACGTTTCAAATCATGTACATAAAAATCACCCTGTTTACAAACAACATCCTGATTGGGCTACATCGCTATATCTTCCTGATGGAACAATGAATTTAGATAAATGGGACGAATATAGATTGACAACCTGGTTTGACACTTTTTTACCTACATTAGATTTTTCAAAACCTGTTGTTGTTAACACAATGACTGATTCTGCTTTATTTTGGATTAAGACATATAATCTGGATGGTTTCCGCCATGATGCTACTAAACATGTTCCTGAAGTTTTTTGGCGTACACTTACTAAAAAACTTAAAGATAAAGTGGAGATACCTCGCAATAAAAGACTTTATCAAATTGGAGAAACTTATGGAAATCGTGAGTTAATTGCAAGTTATGTTAATTCAGGTGAAATGGATGGACAATTTGATTTTAATATTTACGATGACGCTGTTTCTGCTTTTGCTATGGACAACACCTCTTTTGAAAATTTAAAAAATTCATTATCAGAAAGTTTTACATATTATGGCTATCACAACTTGATGGGTTATATAACCGGTAATCAAGATAAAGCTAGATTTATTTCTTATGCAAGTAAAGCTTTATCTTTTGATGAAGATGCAAAATATGCTGGCTGGACGCGTGATATTGAAGTTAAAGATACTATTGGCTATAGGAAACTCTCTTCATTAGAAGCCTTTATTATGACTATCCCTGGAATACCAGTAATCTATTACGGTGACGAGTTTGGAATGCCAGGCGCTAACGACCCTGACAACCGCAGAATGATGCGCTTTGATGATCTTACTAAAAGAGAATTTAAAGAAAGAAATATTTCAACAAAATTAATACATCTTCGTAGAAATAATCTTTCACTTATTTACGGCGATTTTGATGTACTCGATTGTTCTGATAAAACTTTTGCCTATGCAAGAACATTTTTTAATAAAATTGCTATTATTGTATTTAATAAAAATACTGCTCCAGAAACTTTAGAAATTGAAATACCTCAAAGATTTTCAAACATAAAGCTAAAGGCTAATTTTGGCTCAAATTGGAAAATCAATAAAAATATCTTAAGAATTAATCTTAATGGAAACTCTTTTGAAATTTTGACGAATTAATTTTATCTTTGTTTAATTAATATTTTAAGTAAAATTATCATGAATAAAAATGAATTCTTTACAAGTAATTTTTTCAAAGGCTCATTAGTATTATTATCCTTATTTTTAATGTTGAATATTTCTTCATGTAATGATGAAAATAAAAATATGAAGGAAACAAAAAGGATGGAAATTGTAGGCAAAGTAAAGCACCCTGATTGGGCTAAAACTGCTAATATTTATGAGGTTAACATAAGGCAATATTCTAAGGCTGGCGATTTTAAAGGCTTTGAAAAACATCTGCCTCGTTTAAAAGAAATGGGTGTTGATGTTCTTTGGCTAATGCCGATATTTCCTATTGGAAAGTTGAAGCGCAAGGGCAGCTTAGGTAGTTACTATTCTGTGAGAGATTACAGAGCTGTTAACCCTGATTATGGAACTATGGATGATTTAGTCTCTTTAGTTCAAAAAGCTCATGAAATGGGAATGCATGTCATTCTTGACTGGGTTGCAAATCATACTGCATGGGACAATCAACTTATTTTTGACCATCCTGACTGGTACACAAAAGATTCTCTTGGAAATTTTGTCTCTCCTTTTAACTGGTCTGATGTTGCTGATTTGAATTATAATAATCAGGATTTGAGAACATATATGATTAATTCTATGAAATTCTGGGTAAATAAAGCTGATATTGATGGTTTTAGATGTGATGTTGCAGGCTTGGTGCCTACTGATTTTTGGAATAAGACCAGAAAAGAATTAGATAAAATAAAACCCATGTTTATGCTTGCCGAAGCTGAAAAACCAGAATTACTTGAAAAAGCTTTTGATATGGATTACGGATGGAAATTATTCCATATTATGAATGAGATAGCAAAAGGAAATGATAATGCTAATGATATTGAAAACTATTTTCTTGAATCAGATTCTACATATCCAAAAAATGCATACAGAATGTATTTCACTTCTAATCATGACGAAAATTCATGGAGCGGCACAGTTTATGAACGTCTCGATGATGGTGCTAAAGCTTTTGCTGTTCTGACTGCTACAGTCCCAGGGATGCCTCTAATTTACAGCGGTCAGGAAGCTTGCCTGAACAAAAGATTGAAATTCTTTGATAAAGATCTAATCGATTGGAAACAATGTGATTTTGCTGGTTTATATGCAACTTTATTAAAACTAAAAAAAGAAAATAAAGCTTTATGGAATGGAGATAAAGGAGGTGAGATGATAAGAGTTCATACTTCAAATGATAAAGCAGTTTACTCCTTTGTGAGACAAAAAGATGAAGATAAAATTTTTGTTGTTTTAAATCTTACTGATAAAACTCAAAATATAAAATTTAAAGGTAAACTATTTGTTGGCAATTATAAAAATGTGCTCACAAGTAAAAAGCTTACTTTTTATGAGAATGCTGAAATGAAATTAGAACCCTGGGCATATAGAGTTTTTGAAAAGTAAAACTAATAAATGAAATACTTAAAAAATAGCAAACAGTTTTTTTTTAATTAGACCTAATATTCAATGATAGGAAATATAAATGACCCAAATTGTTTCAATTTTTTAAATTGGAAGATGTATAATAATTGTACCCCAAATAATTCCATCATCAATTTTATCATATCAGTGAATAACTCTATTTCTCATTCCAATTATCTGA
>CAYNBX010000117.1:0-1883 GCA_964395505.1 uncultured Bacteroidales bacterium
ATCAGTGATTGGAACTTTTACAGTGCTTCCATCAAATGTTAATTTTACTTCAGTAACATAAGTAGGTATAGTGATTTTTGTATAATAAATAACATTGGACTTTAATAAGGATTTTTGATAAATATCACCTTCTAAGGATTTAATATAAACAACATGATTTTGATTTGATGAACTTTTAAGTTTTACATTAATATCTTTTGTTGTTTTCCAGTTAAATTCAGGACTTATCACTAAATCAGACATAGAATTTGATGGAGGATTTATAGGTTTCGTATCAAAATCCTTATTGCAAGATGCTAATAATAATATTAATAGTACTGGTAAAAATAATATTGTTTTTTTCATAATTATATATTTTTGATAATTCTATATAAATATGACAAAACATATTCCAAAGTCACAAATTAATGATTGATAACAAGATAGGAATAATATTTATTTTAAAAATGATTACTATTTAGGACAAAATGTCCCAATTTGAAACATTATCATTAAAAAATAAATATTTATACTAATATTCTAAGAAAAAAATATGGTATGTAAATCAGGGATAAATAAGGAGAAAAAAATCATAAATTTTCTGTGTTTATTTATTATTTCCAATAATAGTAACAGAACCTTTATATTCTGCATTATCATAGTATCCATAGCATTTTAATATAAAAAAATAAACTCCATCAGCAAGATGCTCCCCTGCCCAATCATTTTTATAATCATTATTTTCATATACTTTTTTACCATAACGATTAAACACTATTAGTTTATAATGGATATACCAATCATCAATAGGGAAAGGTTTGTTATTTATATTTTCATTGCTTTCAGAGTTAATCTGAAAAACATCATTTTTTCCATCGCCATTAGGAGTAATAACATTAGGGATAATCAATTTGGCTTTTTTTATTTCTATTTGATGCATAACAGAATCTGTACATCCTGTTTCAATAGAAGTTGCTTTAAGCCAAACATCATAAGTTCCCTCTTTATTTGGAAAAATATGAGGCTCTGGATTCATAACGGTTGATATTTCAGTACTATCCCCAAAGTTCCAAACCCAATCTCTTACATCAACAGATTTATCAAAAAAAGTTACTATCGGATTCTCAATATAAGCAGTGCTGTCACCATCTCTAATGTCAGTCACAAAATCAATTTCAGGTCTATCTAATACTTTAAGAGAAAAAGTGTCTTTTAATGAGCATTTTGTGTCTCTAATAATAACCCAGTTATTTTTTTCGCATAGTCCTAATCCTATATTATCATGCAAAAAAGGACTTGAACTCCAATCAAATTCATAAGGAGGATAACCGCCTGACACATATATTTTTACTTGTCCTTGACACGTTCCAGGACAAAATTCATTTATTTGAACCAAACTATCAACAACAATATGCGAATAAACATTTACAATTACACTATCATAACAAGTATCTATACCGGCAATTATTCTTACAAAAAAAGTTGTCGTATCATTAGCTCCTATTTTAACAGCATTGAGTGTGCCTAAAGTATCACCTTGCTTATTTGTCCATAGATAAGCTAAGGTAAAAGGCTTAACACTTAACATTATACTGTCTTTAAAACAGATTGTTGTATCAGGATAAGGTGTTATCTCATATTCAAAATTACAATTATACGGTCTTTCAGCTTTTATATAAATATCTTTATATGAATTTGAAATATTAATATTCTGTGAAATAACAAGACTATTAAAAAAAGGGAAAAACAAAATAACTAATACTATTTTTCTCATAAGTAATAATTTTTGGCAAAATTAAAAAAATCAATAGTAAATAATGATTTGAAATATAATTTTTTATTTTTATTCTGATAGGTTTGTCAATTTGTTTTATTTTTCTATCATTCTGACAATTTTAAAGAAA
>CAYNBX010000117.1:1983-6047 GCA_964395505.1 uncultured Bacteroidales bacterium
AAATATGATATGCTCGTCTTATAAATCAATCATCCTTATTATACTTTTTATTGGCTTTTTATTTTATAATTTTTAATGAAACTGCTTTGGAATCCTTGATTTATAAAACTTCGCAAACTTTTGTTCTTTATATTATCTTATGAAATATATATTTCTATGAATTTTCTTCATACTCTAATTATCACGAAATTTTGTTGTTAAATTTCTTTTTCTTATTAAATTTGCAGAAAAATAATTTTTTAAAAGCTTAATATTATGTACAAGTATATTTTTGGACCTGTTCCATCGCGTAGATTAGGTATGTCATTAGGAATTGATTTAGTACCTAAAAAAGTCTGTTCTTTAAATTGTGTTTACTGCGAAGTAGGTAGAACTACTAGACTCACTATTGATAGAAGGGAGTATGTTAAATATGATAAAGTCATTGCCGAATTACAGCAATTTATGAGCAAAAATCCCAAAATTGATTACATTACTCTTTCAGGCTCAGGAGAACCCACTTTAAATAGTAGAGCTGGAGATATAATAGATTTTGTTAAAAAAAATTATCCTGAAGTGAAAACTGCAGTTTTGACTAACGGAACTTTACTCTATGATAAAAGGTTAAGAAATGAACTTTTGCCTGTCGATGTTATCTTGCCTTCATTAGATGCAGCAAGTCAAAATGTTTTTAAAAAAATTAACAGACCACATCCCAATTTGAAAATAAAAACTTATATTAAGGGGTTGATTGATTTAAGGAAAGAATACAAAGGCAAAATTTGGTTAGAGGTATTTTTATTAAAGAATTATAATGATTCAAAAGAAGAACTAAACTTAATAAAAGAAGCAATTCTTAAAATAAAACCAGATAGTGTTCAATTAAATACCTTAGACCGTCCCGGTACAGTACCAAATTTGATTCCTTTAACAAAAGATGAAATGCAAAAAGTTATTGATTTTTGGAATTTGTCAAATGTAGAAATAATTGCATCCCCTCCTGAACGAACAAATGTAGAATCATATAGAGATGATATTGAAACAGCAATTTTAGAAACAATATCCCGTCGTCCTTGTACACTTGATGATTTACATAATTTATTAGGCATTCATATAAATGAAATCAATAAATATTTAGGTACTCTCGAAGCTGAAAATAAAATTAAATCTATTAGATTAGAAAGAGGAGTTTTTTATGAATTGAAATTTAAATAGTTGTTAAATACTTATATTTTTAAGATTTTTCTTGCAGACTATGAATATTAATAATATTTCTTATAATGAAGAAAAATACATGTAAATGGTTTAATGTTTGCCCAATGAAATATTATTGGGAACAAGGAAAAATTGAAGATTATTGGATTACAAATTATTGTAAAGGAAATTGGAAAAATTGTGTTCGTTATTATAAAGAAGAGAATGGTATTTATCATCCAGATAATATGCTGCCTGATGGAACTATTGATGAAAATTTATCATAATAATTACTGCAATTAATAAGTGAGTCTTGTATAGAGAGAGGATTAGAGAGTAATCCTCCGAGTTTTACTAACCTGGAGGATTTCAACAAATGCCGGGGATTTTAAATAAATATTGATTCCTTTATAAAAAGTAAAAAAACCCTTCATTGCAAAGGAGCAACAACTGGAATAACCTTGTTAACAGGAGTTTGTCAAATGATTGAGATTGCTTCACTGAATTCGCAATAATGTTCTTCCTGTTTTCGGATAGGATTCAATATTTAATCGGACAATAGTAAAAAAATATTTATTATTTTATTTATAATGTTTCTAAAATAGCTTTATTTTTATGTAATTTTTTTTAAAATATTATTTTTACATTTAATAATTTAATATAGAACAGTATTTATAATTTTAAAAACAATTTTTTATTAATCATTTAAAATTTTTATAAAATTTAAAGACACTTATAATAAAGGTATTAATTATCAAGATAAATAACTTTATGGAAAAACAACATACAATAAAGAAGGTTTTATTAATAAATCCACCATCAATTGTTAAAAAAACATGGGTAGAAGGAGTTCAAACCTTTCCTTTAGGATTAGCATCTATTGCAGCTGTTTTGGTGCAAAACGATTTTGACGTTGAAATTCTTGATTGTTTCATTGAGAATTATAATAAAAAACAGGATATTGATAATGATTTGGTTAGATTAGGAATGTCAGATGAGGAAATTATCGATGCAATAAAAAAAAGTGCACCTGATCTTATCGGCGTAACTATTCAGTTTTCAATTCAATTATTATCTGCTCTTCATATCAATTCATTAATAAAGCAGATAAATAAGAATATTATTACAGTAACAGGTGGTAATCATGTTAGTGCAGCACCTGAAACAATAGGACATAATACATTTGACTGGTTAGTTATTGGTGAGGGTGAATTTCGTTTGCTAAATCTTATTAAAGCAATAAATAACAACACAACAGACAAATTAACGGAAGAAATTGTTTATTTACATAATGGACGTACTATTCCGAATCCATCAAATCTTAAAATTGAATATATAAAAGATTTAAACATATTACCAATGCCTCAGTATAATTTACTCTCACTTCATAAATACTGGGAAATGGCTGGTGGGAGTCATTGGGCTAATATGTTTATCACAAGAGGCTGCCCTTTTAATTGCGTATTTTGCTCCATCCATACTATTATGGGTAAAAGGGTCCGTTATAAGAACGTTGATAATGTTATTAAAGAAATTATTTATCTAAAAAAGAAATTTGATATAAATGAAATTTTTTTTGAAGATGATAATCTAACTTTTAATATGAAGTGGGCAAAAGAATTCTTTAGAAGAATTATTAAAGAAAATTTACATTTGAAATTACATTTAAGAAATGGAGTAAGGGCAGACAGAGTTGACTTAGAACTTCTTAAACTAATGAAGAAAGCTGGTGTTATACATCTTGCATTTGCACCTGAAAGTGGGAGTCAAAAAACATTGGATAATATTATAGATAAACATCTGAAACTTAAAGATTGTGAAAATTCTATAAGAATGGCTAACAAAGTAGGCATTTTTGTTTCATGCTTTCTCGTTATAGGATTCCCTGAAGAAACATTAGAAGATGTAAAAAAAACAATTAAATATGCTTTTAAACTAAAAAGGATTGGGAGCGATAATATATGGATATCCTGTGCTACCCCATATCCAGGGACAAGATTATTCGATAATTGCATCAAATATGGAATACTTTCTAAAGATAATATTAATTATCAAGAACTTTCAACTATGGGCTCTGTTATACATAACAAATATTTTACAGCAGAGGAAATAAAAAATATAAGAGACCGGGCTATGCACAAATTAACATCACATCGTAAGCTCCAAATTTTTAAATTATTATTTACTAATCCTCTGATGTTCATTCATAAAGTTAGAAATATCATTATCAGGAGAATTTAAACTTTTATTAGTTGTTCTTTAATTGGTATTTATACTAAAAATAAAAACTTATTAGGATAAATAAAAATATTAAGAATTGGCAAACCATTGCAATCAATTACAAAAAGTATGAAGTAATCTCAATATTATTCAGGCAATTTTATGAAGAAAGGAACTATTGTTTGGTTATTATAAAAGATTTAAAAAAAAAGATAATAAATGCTCAATTCTTACCACATAAATTTTATATACTAGTATCTATTCAATCTGTGGAATATATATAAAAATGATTGATTAAAAGATTGAAATTGTGAAAACCTACAGATTTTAAAAATCTAAAGGATTAGAGAGTAATCCTCCGAGTTTTACTAACCTGGAGGATTTTATAGGTCATATTAAAAAAGTTGGGTACTTAAGCCAAAAATATTTTAATTTTGATGACAAAAAATAACAATGGGGAAAGATATATCATATTTGCTTTTACCCAAAGATTTGTTGGAATATTTTGAAGGAATTTCCGCGAAAGTGTTATGTAAAATACATACTAAGAGAAATTATTCCGAATATTCGGGACCAATTTCTAAATCTTAAATTGATGAAATGTAATCCATTAAAAATTTACCCTGTGAAATAAAATCATAGATTTTAATTTTGTAAAGCAAAATTATTTC
>CAYNBX010000118.1:0-6021 GCA_964395505.1 uncultured Bacteroidales bacterium
AACTGTGGGAGCTTGATTTTCAAGTTGGGTTAAATACTTTTAAATTTAATATTTAAGTAAAAAATAATTAAAATAAAATTATACTTACATCATAGCTTAAAATTTATTATATTTG
This sequence comes from uncultured Bacteroidales bacterium, assembly GCA_964395505.1. Classification (GTDB taxonomy): domain Bacteria; phylum Bacteroidota; class Bacteroidia; order Bacteroidales; family AUK083; genus AUK083. The sequence continues at coordinate 116 of CAYNBX010000118.1, forward strand.
AATAATAAAATTATAAAAATTATGGAATTTGGTGTTTGTAATCTAAGTGTTGTGCCGTTAAGAATAGGACCATCGCATAAATCAGAAATGGTAAGCGAATTACTATTTGGTGAGACTTTTAAAGTTTTAGAAAAATTTAATAATTGGTATAAAATTATTTCTGATTTTGATGATTACCATGCTTGGATTAATGCTAATCAGTTTTTGCAAATTGAGGAAATGGAATATATCAGGATTAAGAAATCAAAATTATTTTTTAGTACTAATTTGTATGAAAATATTTTCAATAAAACAAAAGATATTAAATTTTCAATTCTCTTAGGCAGCACTTTACCTGCTCTTAAAAACGATATTTTTTTGCTCAACAACGATGTTTATGAATTTTATGGAGATGCAATGTCAAATATTGATAAAAAATCAGACGTTAGAGATTTATTGATAATTACAGCAAAAAAATATCTCAATGCTCCGTATATGTGGGGAGGACGTACTCCTTTTGGTATCGACTGCTCAGGATTTACACAAATAGTATTTAAAATTTGTGGTATAAAACTTTTAAGAGATGCTGCTCAGCAGACAACAAAAGGTGAAAATATAAATTTTATCTCTGAAGCCAATGCAGGCGACCTTGCCTTTTTTGACGATGAAGATGGAAACATTATCCATGTGGGAATTATCATGAAAAACAAAAAAATAATACATGTTTCAGGATGTGTCCGTATTGATAACATTGACCATAATGGGATATATAATTCAGAATTAAATAAATACACACACAATTTAAGATTGATAAAAAAAATAATCTGATTTTCTTTTTTTAGATAAATATAAATATACATTTGCAAATGCAATTTCAGAGAAACAATTTCTCAATAATTGCAAAAAATATCTTCAGGGCAGGGTGAAATTCCCGACCGGCGGTGATAGTCCGCGACTCCCTTTTTAGGGACTGATTTGGTGAAATTCCAAAGCCGACAGTAAAGTCTGGATGGAAGAAGATTATTATTGTGTTTTTCGACATAACCTCTTTTATATAAGCCCTGATGTGATTATTTTTTACATCAGGGTTTTTTATTGCCCTGAAATTTTATTGTTAAATCTTTTAAAATTTTAAATATATGAAAAAGCTTAGACGTAAATTATCAAAAAATTTTTTTATAGCTATTTTTATAGTTATAACAGCAAACACTATTAAAGCACAGGGAGTAATAAAAGGCACAGTGAAAAATGCAGCTAATAATGAAACCCTTATTTCTGTCACTGTTTTTATTAAAGGAACAACAGTGGGGACTTTCACTGACAATAATGGCGATTTTAAACTTCATGTCAGAAATAATCCTAAGTATGTTTCGGTAAAATTTACAGGATTCAAAACAAAGACATTAAAAGTGAATTTTAATGAGGATAAAGAAGCTGATTTGGGAATAATTTTTCTAAAGCCTGAATTTATCGGGTTACAGGAAATTGAAGTTTTTTCAAATATTGCTGTTGACAGGAAAACACCGGTAGCCGTTACGAGTATAAGTACAAAAAAAATAAAAAAAAATTTGGGGTCTCAGGATTTTCCTCAGATAATGAAAAATACTCCGGGAGTTTATACCACAAGGCAGGGTGGGGGATATGGCGACTCTAGAATAAATATCAGAGGCTTTGACCAAAAAAATATTGCTGTTTTAATAAATGGGATACCTGTTAATGAAATGGAACAGCAGGAAGTATATTGGTCAAACTGGGCAGGACTGAGCGATGCTACACGTACAATACAGATACAGAGAGGTCTTGGTGCTTCTAAACTTGCTATCAACTCAGTTGGAGGAACTATAAATATCATAACCAAAACTCCTGATGCTGAAAAAAAAGGTTGCATTCAACAATCTTTTACTGATTTTGGATTAAAGAAAACCTCTCTAAGCCTTTCTACCGGTTTGATGAAGAATAAGCTGGCAATAAGTTTTGTTGGTTCTCATACATACGGAAACGGATATATCGATGCAACACAAGTGAATGCCTATAGCTATTTTCTGTCTGTTAGCAAGCAAATAAATAAAAACCACCAATTAATATTAACTTTATTCGGCACTCCGCAGACACACGGACAAAGGTCGAATCATAAATATGATATGATGTCAAAACAAACTCATGATAAATACGGTGTGAAATATCAAAAATCATGGGGCTATCTCGATGGCAAGTTGCTGAATCAAAAGGTGCATTTTTATCATAAACCTCAAATAGCTTTGAATTATTACTGGAAAATATCAGATAAAACATTTTTATCTTCAAGTTTGTATGCCTCGATAGGTTATGGCAAAGGCGCAGGTATCACAGGTCATGGATACTACAGATATAATACGGATTATACTGCTGACGGTAAACAGATCAACTGGAATTCTGTCAGGGATATGAATGCTGCAAATGTTGACACTGTTGCTGCAAGAGATAACAATTGGTACCAAATAATAAATAATGATACTGTTTTTGAAAAAGAAAGCCTGCAGATTTTTCGTAATTCATGCCACAATCATAAATGGATTGGTTTATTGTCAACATTAAATTATGATATTAATGATTATCTGAAACTAATAGCAGGTGTTGACGTAAGATTGTATAAAGGAATACATTACGAAGAAGTGCGAGACCTTTTTGGCGGCGACTATTGGGATGACACAAAAAATATTTATAACAATGCATATTATCATGCAAATTTGTTTAACAGAAGCAAATATGCTAAACCCGGCGATAAGATAAATTATAATTATCTCGGATATATCAATTATTACGGAGGCTTTTCACAATTAGAGTATAGCAAAAATGCTTTTTCTTGTTTTCTCGCTTCATCGGTATTTTATAAATGTAATAAACGAAAAGACCTCTTTAATTATTTACAGGAAAATAACAAAACAGACTGGCAAAATTTTTTAGGCTTTAACGCTAAAACAGGTGCAAATTATAATCTTAATGAAAAAAATAATGTTTTTGCAAATTTTGGATATTATACCAAATCACCTTCATTTTATAATATTTTTATCAATTTTTCAAATGAGATAAACAAGGATTATAAACCTGAAAAAGTAATGGCTTTTGAGCCTGGTTATGTTTATAAAACAAATAATTTAATGTTACGCATTAATGCATATTATACAAAATGGATCGACCAATGGCTTGATGCAACGTATAAATATGTTGAAAATAATGTTACGAAATATCAAAATATTTATTTTAAAGGTTTAGATGAATTGCATAAGGGTATTGAAGCTGAGTTGAACTCTAAGATTTCTGATAAACTTAATATTGCTTTAAACCTGTCAATTGGCGACTGGAGATATGATAATAATGTTACAGCAGATGTGTTTGATAATGAAAGTCATAACAAGGTTGGAACTTATAAAATTTATACAAAAGACCTAAAAGTCTCTGATGCGCCGCAGAAACATTTCGGTATTGAGACTGAATATAAAATAATAGAAAATCTTGAGTTAGGAGCTAACTGGATGTATTTTAATAATTTGTACAGCAAATTTGATCCCACAGAAAAAACTAATCCTTTGGAATCAGGAATTCAATCATATAAAATTCCTGCTTATAATATTTTAGATTTGCGAGCATCATATTATTTTATGATTAATGGATTAAAATCTATTTTTACAATTAATTGCTATAATGCTTTAAATGAAGATTATATTGCTGAAGGATATGACGGCATTAGCCATGATGAAAATTCATTTGTAGGGTTTTGGGGCTTTGAACGTAATTTTAATTTCTCTTTTAAAATTATGTTTTAATTGTTTAAATAAATCAATAATCCCCGGTATATTTTATATATCTGGGACTTATTTTAATCAAATTATTTCATTTTTCTGTTTGCGCTTTATTATTTCAATACTTTGTTCAATAGCAGATATTAATTTTTCGGGATTTTTCGTTCCAATCCTTAAAACAGACTTTTTATCATTAAATTTTAATTCAACAGCTTTAAGTCCTTTGATGTTATACAACCACCCGTTTTTTAGCATTCTTATTCCCCATCCGTAAAACCATTTATTTCTTACAGGCTCAAAATGTTTGATGTTTTTAATATTTATTTTTTTTCGGATTAAACCAATACCAAAAAATATTTTAATACAATCATTGTCAACAATTGTTTGCATTTGAAAAAACAACAATAAGCAGAGAAAAAGTAATGATAGTATTATCAAAAATTCTGTAATGTCAAGAGGTTTATTACCCCATTGATAATAATATGATAATATTAATAATGTTATTATCGAAATAAATATAATTATTATTAACCAGCTAATTTGTTTTTCTATATATTTCATATGTTTATGTTTTTATAGTTTTTAATCAATTTTGTATTTTCCTCTAAATTTAATAAACAAATATAAACATTTTATTAGATGTCTGAATAGAAACAAAGCATGCTTTGTCTTTATCTGATTTTTTTATACTTTTGACATACAAATCAATAGACATGAACTGGCTTTTATTCTGGATAATAATTTACCTTGCTGTAATAATTTTATTAACTCTCAAGCATGTTAAATCTACTGACCTTGAGAATTATTTGGTCAACAACAGAAATACAAAAACACTTCCGTTGGTATTTACCACTCTTGCAACTTTTGTGGGAGGGGGCACATCCTTCGGATTAATGGCAATGGGTTATGAATCCGGATTTGCCGGTGTTGGAATTGGAATAGCGTATGTAATAAGTTTTTTTATCTTGTCATTTTTTGCTTATAGAATTCATAATTTTGGAAGAGAAAACAAGATATATTCTTTCCCGCAATTCCTGAACAAAAAATATACAGAAGGAGAAAAATCATTCTTTTCTAAGTTATTTTCATCAACTGTAAGCGGGGTAAACATTTTTATTTTCTTTTTTCTTCTTGCAGCACAATTTGTAGGAATGGCTTCGTTGCTAAAGTATGCTTTTGATATTGGTTATCAGACTGCTGCAATAATTTTATGTATAACAGTCATTGCTTATACTGCTTTTGCAGGATTATCAGGAGTAATATTAACAGATGTAATTCAGTTTATAATGATTTTAATCATGATAATTATGATATTTATTCCCGGAATTATCACAGATACTAATTCATTAAGAGCTTTATCTGAATTACCTGAAAATATGCTTAACGGAACTTTTTACGGAATAATCTTTTTAATAGGCCTTCCTGTTTTCCTTGCACCTTCGGTCATGGTTCGAATGGATATCTGGCAAAGAATACTTGCTGCAAAGAGTGGGGAAACAGCTAAAAAAGTCAGCATAATCTCAGGTCTTGGAATGCTGCCGTTTTATTTTATTTTTCCCCTTGTCGGGATAGCTGTCAGATTAACTCTCGGTAATGGTATTGACCCCAAAGATGTACCTTATTTGTTTTTAGACAGCCATTGTTCTGAATTTGTTCTTGGCTTTGCAGAATTGGATTATTATCAGCATTAATGTCCTCTGGCGACAGCTTTTTAAATATTATTTCTATTTCAGCAGTTAAGGATTTTATAGGTTGGAAAAATAAGAAAATATCAAATAAAAAAATGCAACTGCACTTACGAATTACAACTATTATTTTTGGAATAATTGCACTTTTTATGGCTATTTTTTTCCCAAAGATTATTGATTTAATGGTCGTAGGACTGGCGACTATAGTAATATTTGTCCCTGTAACTTTTCTGGCTCTAATAAAAAAAGATGTTATCAAATATAAAGCAGATGCTCTTGCAAGCATTTTCGCAGGATTTTTTGTTAATCTCGGATTTTTTATCTGGGGAATAACCTGTCCCAATCAGTTTGAAGCAAAATCTTCATTTGTACCCGGATTTATTGCTGCACTTATGGTTTTGTTGATAGGGGTTTTTATTAAGAGAAAAAAATCGTTCAAGTTTTTTCATAATTTATAAAT
>CAYNBX010000119.1:0-1152 GCA_964395505.1 uncultured Bacteroidales bacterium
TGATTTTCTAAATACTTAAATAAAAAAATTATTGTTGTCCGATTAATTGCTGAGAATATTTACAAAACAATGGTTAAAAAAAATAAATTATTAACTATGACAAAATTTTACTTAAATTAAAAAATTGAATCATAAACAATTTTTTATTATACAATCATTAAAACTTTAAAAAAACAACTTTTTAATATAAAATTCTCGGACAACAATAATTAAAAAAACAGACAAAGCAATTATATTTAGTATGAAAAAGTATCTATTATAAAAATTTGAAAAATAAATTAATACATAAAAAATAAATCAAAATAAAAAAACCTCATAGGCCTTGAAGGGAAATTAGCATAAATATTTACATTCAATCATTAATCTTAATCTTAAATAAACCTATGAGGTCAAAAACTGAAATATTAAACTTGCGGTATGGACTTAATGAAAAAGTTTAATAAAGGCTATTCATTTATTAACTAAATAAAAAACAATGTTTTAATATTCTGCTTATTTTAATTTTATTCTAAGACCTTCTTTTTTACAAACAGGACAGTAAACACTATTTTTTGAAATAAACCCACATCTTTCACATTTATAATATTTCATGTGTCTATTAACCGGACTTTTTTTTCTAACTAAAATTCTCATAAAATATCTTGGTTTTTAAGTTATTATATTTTAATCAAACTTGATACTCTTTTTTTATTCTACTTTTATTTGTGTTATAATTTTTAAGTATATATAAATACAGATATCCAATTACAGGTGTTAGCAATATTCCAATAATTAATGCTTTTAAACCTTTATTGTGATACTGTTTTTTACATTCAACAAAAAAAAGGGAATAATAACAAAATATATACTATCAACAAAATATTAAATAACATAATAATTATTTATTTTTTGTACAAATTTACAACAAAACATGAGAAAATATTTGACAAATTTTCTTATACATATATGTTTTTATCATTTGTCATAATACATTGATAATTCGTATTTATTTCATTGAAAAATAAAATTCTATTTTTGATAAATTGAAAAAAGTAGTGGAAATTAAACAGGCTTGTGAAATATGAGGAAGTCGTTGCTGAGCAATTTCACAGGATGAACATCAATGGAATAGTCCCTATTGGGGTCTAACAATATAAATATTGAAATTGAGAT
>CAYNBX010000119.1:1252-6009 GCA_964395505.1 uncultured Bacteroidales bacterium
AAAATAAAAAAACCTGGTTTATACAGGCTTTTTTATACACAAAATTTTATTATTCTATTTCTTTTTCTTCAACCTGAATTATTTCTTTTGTATCCTCATTATAAATGAATGCCAAAACAGAACAATGTGATTCATCCCAATTGTCTTTTAAAGTAAAATAATAATTTTTATTTGTAATTTCCCCAGTTAGAATATTATCGCCCCAGGTACTGTTAATGGCTCCACGCAGCACATGTCTGTGAACATAATCTAAAATGTCGGGTGTTGGTCCTATATTTTTATTACTATTTTTTTGTGGTGCAGCAATGCTGTCTTCAATCATATAAACACATAAATCAAAATTACCATTAAGATTATTTAAAAATTCTGTTTTTACGTTAGTTTGCAACTCTCTGGTACTATGATTGTAATTATTAAGAATTTTAATACTTACATCAGGTGGTAATTTAATAATATTATCAATAGCTGTGCCCCAATTATCAGGATTAATAATCACACTTCCGTCAACTTTTGTTCTGTTTATCATACCATTTGGATTACCTACTGCACTTATTCCAAAATATTGATCAAGTTCATTGCCAGTAGGAGTTGTAAAATCATAAGTATAATAACCACTTGAACTTGGTTGAGCGAACCAACCTGCATGAACACACATAACTATAAGATTATCTCCATAATAATTTTTTAAATCATGAGCAATTATCTCAGCTCTGGGACAATTTGTGCATTTATGCCCTGTGTAATCTTCTAGTAAAACCTTTCGAACTATTTGCTGAGTTGTATCTCCTGGGTTATAATTCTCATCAATGTAAGGTTCTTTAATTTTATCACATGAATAAAACACAAATACAACAAGGCTTACAAATAATATAATTTTAAAATATTTCATTTTTGTAAATTTACAAGATTATTAATTATTGTTAATATTTAGTTAGTTAAGATTATACAATCACAAATATTTAGCCTTAAATCCGCAAATTACTTCGCAGCGAAAAGTTGAAATGTGTGTCAGTGTTAACGCAGCACAGCGGAGAGCATCACAGGCGCAGCCCTTGTTAGTGTGAGAAAGTCTGAGCGAGCATTTCCAACAATGTCATTAGGTTCAGCTTTGCATAAGATTTAGTTTGCGGATATAAGTTTATATTAAAGTTTTTTTTTGCTTCTGTTTACAAAATTTATTTCAAACTAAAAATTAGTTGTGATAGTAATTCCCAGTCCACTTGAAGCAGGCACTCTACGGCAAACGCCACCAACACAAAGAATTCCTTCACGTTGTCTTCCATAAGACATTGCTACACGCGTTGCCTTTTTAATATATCCCAATGATACAGAATAATAATGAATTTGTTTATTGATAGCATCATTCCCATAGTTATACTGGTCAATAAGGGCTATAAACCAATCAGATTTATTATATTCCAATGTAGCCATTGCCCAGTCACCCTTATCTTGCTTTGTTAACAATTCCTGCAGCTCAAGTCTTAATGAACTTCTATATTTTAATTTATAAGTAATTTCTGCAATAACAACATTAGCATAGACCATTTTTTCTCCTTTTTCAGTTTGATGTCCTTCAATAGAAAAATTATTATAAACAAGGTTAACATAAGAAAACGTGGATTTAATTTTTTTGTTAAATTTTTTATGTAAAGTAAAATTAAAGTCTTCAAAATATTTTTCTTTGCCTATACTAAAAAAATTGGAATTATATCCTTTATGTATATTTTCAGATGTATTTATTGTAGTATCCAAAGATTTTGCAATAGAATAATTAATAGAAATATTAAGTCCATATTTTCCGCACAAAAAAGTTTTTTTCTTTATTTTATAATCTATTTGTGCTTGAAATCCTAATTCACCACCTGCTTGTGTAGCATAAGGATACATAGCTGCCAGGCTGTATGAATGTTCTTTTGTTAAAGGTGGCAAATAATTAATTTTCAAATCCTGAGCTATAGCTGTTCGGTCAGAACGAAAATTCATATTATCTATACGTTTTGCTCCCAAAGATATCCCAAGTCCTTTTTGTGAGTAAGAAGCCTGAACAAGTAAAGCTTCGCCTTTCCTATAAATGTAATTATTATCTGCTGAGGGGTCATTAATTTTATAAGCATATTCACTCATAAAATTGATTTTTTTATGAATAATATTCAATCTTCCTGCAAAAGCACCAACATTTTTTGGTAAATCAAGTTTGTCTCCATGAGAAATAATATTCTGAGTTTTTTGATATTTACTGACAAAACTGGCTCCTAAGATAATCTTTGTTTTACAATTTTTCATTTTTTCAAAAGCATCATTAAGATAAATTTCCCCATCAAGGCCTCTTACTATTCCTCTGTTATCGTCATCTCTATCACTTGCCCAGTAAAAACGTTGTTTCCCATAAATTCCTTTTAATATTATGCCCTTAAAAGGATTAATTTTTATACGAACTCCATCCAGAGAATTATCATATCCAAGATCCCTGTTTTCATATACTCTTAATATTAAACCACTGCCAAATTGTTCATAATAATTACCTACTGTTATTTCAAAACCCTCCTTTTTATAAGAAGCATATCTGAACGGGATGCCTGTTCCTTTATATCTCTGGTCATAACCTAAAATCGGATTTTGATATGATTCAAACCTCATACCTGCTTCAAAATTTCTATTTACATAAATAAAATTAGCAAAAGCGTTCATCCTTAATTTTTCGCCATTAATGGTTGAATCAGTGATACCCATTTTTGAATCACTATTATAAAATTTTACGTCTGTTTGAAAATCTCCATGAATTTGTCCTGAATTAAATATATTCTGTGCTTGCAGTAAAACAGGTAATAAGCTAATTATAAAAATCAAGCTTTTGACTAAGTTAAATTTATCTCTTTTCAATTTTATATTTTTTTATTAAAATGAATAATTCAAAATATGTGTTGATTATTATATTACTCTATTTACCTAACCTAAAAGTATGTGGATAGTAATTATCTTCATTTTATATAAAAAGTATAGGATTAGTCAGGTAAAGATTATTTTAAAATATCTTTCCCTGCTTCTAATTCCTTAACAATTTTAATATACTCATCTTCATCACCTTCAACATAAGCAGTATGCTGCCAAACTATTTCACCTTTACCATTAATTATAAAAGAATGAGGCACAATATTAACATTCATTGCTCTTTTAAAATCGCTATTTACATCAAGCAGCACTTTATAATCCCAACCTCTTCCTTCAACAAAAGGCAAAACTTTAGCTGATGATCTGGAATTATCAATACAAACAGCAACTAACTTAACTCCGGTTTCACCCTGCCAGTCTTCATAAACATCTTCAATTGCATCTAACTCTTTAATACAGCTTTTACACCATGTAGCCCAAAAACTGATAATCACCGGTTTTCCATTATTGGAAATATTTGCTGTATTAAAAATTTCCCCATCTAAAGTCTTAACATCAACAGAAGGAATTTTACGATATTTATTTTCTGTATTTTGAGCAAAGCCAATGATTGAGATTAACAATAAGTATAATATTAAGCTTGATTTTTTCATAAACCTTTTTTAAATATTAGTTGAATAATAAGTCTGCTTTAAATTGATTTTTTTTGATAAAATATTTAAATGATATAAACTTCTAAAATTTTTGTTTCCTTTAAAACTTTAATTATTACTTTTCCCAATACAGCGGGTATCAATACGGTTTCGCCTTTTTGTACTAATAACTTCTTATCATTATAATAATAAAGTTCAAAAGAACCCTCAACACAAACATAAATCACAAAAGAATCCAATTCTTCGTAATCCTTTTCAAGAGTTTTATTTAGATGAATCAAATTAGAAGTAAAATAAGGGCTGCTAAGCAAATTTGAAGTTTTATTTAACTTGTCTTCATATTTTGTTTTATAATGGTCATAAATGTTAAAATCAATTGCATCAAGAGCAAGTTCAGTATGCAATTCTCTTGATTTACCATTTTTATCTACTCTATCCCAATCATAAATACGATAAGTAACATCAGCAGTTTGTTGTATCTCAGCCAATAAAATACCAGGTCCTAAAGCGTGAACTCTACCGGAAGGAATGTAAAAAACATCTCCTTGTTTTACTTTCTCAAAGTTCAAAATATTTTTTAATGTTTTATTTTTTAGATGTTTTAAATAAGTTTGTTTGTCAACTTTATGTTTAAAACCGCTAATCAACTCGGCATTTTTTTCTGCATCAATTATATACCACATTTCAGTTTTGCCTGAAGGCAAGTTTCTTTTTTTTGCCAATTCATCGTTTGGATGCACTTGTATAGAAAGATAATCATTTGCATCAATAAATTTCACAAGAATAGGGAATTTGCCGCCATATTTATCAAAAGATTTCTCACCAACCAGGTCATCCATAAATATTTCTACCAATTCATTTAATTCATTACCTGCGAGGAAACCATTTTCAATTACTGTTTGATTTTTTTCCACGCCAGACAAAACCCATGCTTCACCACAACTTGGCAAAGGAGAAAAATCTCTACCTAAAACTGTTTTTATCTTATCGCCTCCCCATATCTTTTCCTTATAAATAGGTTTGAACTTTAAGGGATATAATTTATTCATTGTTTATATTTTTTAAAATGCTATTTTGTAAATTTGACAATTGACAAAAATATTAAATTTTATATATTCAAAGTTGCAAAAATGAACAAAAATATGAAACATCCCCCAAAGTGTCGGGCTAAGTTATGACCAGATACAATTACGATTTTGGATTTAATTTGGGCAG
>CAYNBX010000120.1:0-5960 GCA_964395505.1 uncultured Bacteroidales bacterium
AGCTTGCCGAAATAAAGAAATCGGACATTATGGACAAACACTAATTAATATTTTTTTGTTATTCCTTTCTAAAACAGCAATCATTCATCATTGATAAGCTTCACAATTTTCTGCTCATCAATTAAATTTATACATTTAAAATGTTTTTTAGGACATTTAGAAAATCCTATTTTACTACAAGGTCTGCAAGAAAGGTTTTTCACTTCTATGATTTTTGATTTATACTTTTCTCCTTCAGGCATATATGGATACATTCCAAAAGCAGGAACAGTACTACCCCAAATTGAAATAATATTTTTTTTAAAAGCAGCAGCAATATGCATTAAACCCGTATCATTTGTTACAATAATATCTGCCTGTTTAACCAATGATGCTGATTGATTTATTGTGTATTTTCCACAAGCATTATAAATTTTATCTCCTACTGCTTTTTTGATTATATCTCCTCTTTCTTTATCCTCTTTCCCGCCTAAAATAATAACCTGTCTATTTACCTTTCTGCATATAGAAATGATTTTATTTGTTAATAGCATTTTTGTTTTATGTTTACCTCCAATAATAAATCCTATAAAACCATTACTAAAAAGTGGAGGCAACTCAGATATATTTATTTCTTCATCTTCAGGAATAAAATAATCCAGACCCTTTCCATCGTTTATTACTCCAAATTTTCTAACAGCCTTAAAATACCTGTCAACAATATGAATGTCAGGTAAAAAATTAATTTTAAAATTTACGAGTAAGTATTTTCTGAAATTCAATTTATTAAAAGTAGAAAATGGTTTTCTGAGATATAATATCAGAAAAAAGGAGCGAATATTTTTATGAAGATCAACGATATAGTCATAATTTTCAGCTTTAAGCTTGGAAATTACTTCTTTTAGACTTTTTTTTATAGAGTAAATTTTTTCTATATAAGGATTTTCTTTTATAAGAGGTACAAATTGCTCTTTAGTAATAAAATGTATCTCTACATTATCCATTTGCAGCTTCAAACATCGCAATATTGGAGAGGTTAAAACAATATCTCCAATAGAACTAAACCTTATGACAAGTATTTTTTTCAAAAAGTTTTTCTTACAAAAATAAAATAAAAACATAAAAGCTTTTAAAGATTTAATTTATTATAATTTTGTAGAATGATTTTAACAGATACTCATACCCATCTTTATCTCAAAGAATTTAATGACGACAGAGAACAAGTTATTAAAAATGCTTTTAAAAATAGAGTTAAATATATGCTTCTTCCCAATATTGACAGTTCAACTGTTGAAGATATGCTAAATTTATGTAAAATTTATCCTGAGCATTGTTTTCCAATGATTGGCTTACATCCAACATCTGTTAAAAAAAATTACATTCAAGAATTACAAAAAATAGAGAAATATTTTTTAACACAAAAATTTTATGCAATAGGCGAAATAGGTATTGACTTGTATTGGGATAAAACATTTAAAAAAGAACAAGAATATGTTTTTAGATATCAGATTGAACTGGCAAAAAAATACAATCTTCCTGTAGTAATTCATTCACGTAATTCTTTTGATGAAATAATCAATATTATTAAAGAAGAAAAAAAACCAACTTTAAATGGGGTTTTCCATTGTTTTACAGGGACAATAAAACAAGCAGAAATGATTATTAACCTTGGATTCAAATTAGGAATTGGTGGTGTTATTACTTTTAAAAATTCAAAATTAGATAAAGTAATACAAAAAATTGATATTAAACACATTGTTTTAGAAACCGATTCCCCATATTTAACTCCTGTTCCTTTTAGAGGGAAAAGAAATGAGAGTGCATATCTTTATTACATAGCAGATAAAATTGCAGAAATAAAAAATATAACTATTGAAGAAGTTGCAGAAATAACTACTAACAACGCTATTTTTTTATTTAAATTTACAAATTCAAAATGATTATTAGAATATTTACTTAAAGATATTAATATTAGTAAGTCAAACTTTAAGGGACTCAAAATATATAAAATTTTATATAAAAATATTATTATTAAAAAAAATTTATAATTCTTTTATTTTAAAATATTTTTTATACTTTAGCAATCTTTTTATTTAAATAAGCATTAAAAATATAAGAGGGAGAGGTGGCCGAGCGGTCGAAGGCGCACGCCTGGAAAGTGTGTGTACGCCAAAAGTGTACCGGGGGTTCGAATCCCTTCCTCTCCGCATAATAAATGATAATTTTATTAAAACAATAATATTTTAAAAATAAATTTCTAAAAATTATAATTATTTTATTTATTAAAAATCAATAAAAGTTAACTATGAAAAAATTAATTGCTTTTTTTACAATAGCAGGAATGCTAATTTTAGGGATTTCCAATGTTGTTTTTGCTCAAGAAAATGCAGCTACAACTGACAGTGGAAAAACAGAAAAAGTTGCAGTTGATACAAATGCAGTAAATGATACAACTGCTGTAAACGACACAACCAAAGCCGAAGGAATAGTGCCTGGTGGACAAACTTTACATACCCCAGCAGCAAAATCCAAATCTTTCCACCAAGTATTAAAGGAAAATTTTATTAAAGGTGGAGCTGGTTTTATGGGTGTAATTTTATTATGTTTAATTTTAGGCTTAGCTTTATCAATTGAAAGAATAATTTATCTGAACCTATCAACAACTAATACGAAAAAGCTTCTAAATGAAGTAGAGACAACAATTGAAAGCAAGGGTGTAGATGCAGCAAAAGAAGTTTGTAAAGATACAAGGGGACCAGTAGCAAGTATTTTCTATCAAGGATTAAGTAAATATAACGAAGGTATAGACATAGTTGAAAAATCAGTTATAGCTTATGGGGGGGTTATGACAGGTCGATTAGAAAAAGGCTTATCCTGGATAGCTTTATTTATTGCTCTTGCACCAATGTTAGGATTTATGGGAACAGTTATAGGAATGATTAAAGCATTTGCAGATATTGCAGCTGCCGGAGCTATATCTCCAGCTATTGTTGCTAGTGGTATTCAAATTGCTTTATTAACTACAGCTTTTGGTTTAATCGTTGCAGTTATATTACAGATTTTCTATAATTATTGTATTTCCAAAATTGACAGTATTGTTAATGATATGGAAGACAGCTCTATTTCTTTTATTGATATATTAACTAAATATAACCTAAAAAAATAAATTAAAATGAATAGCATTTTATATAAAATTTTTAAAATAGTATCAATTATTCTTATTTTACTTGCAGGTCTTTTCCAAATACTTGTATTTATTAAAGGAAGTTCAACACCTGATAATATATTGAATGCATATATGTATGAGGCCTATATTGCCATAGTACTTTGCGTACTTTTAGCACTAATATTTCCTGTCATATATTTAGTAAAGAATCCAAAAAATTTAATTAGAACATTAATAGTATTAGGAGGCTTGGTGGTATTAGGAATAATTTCTTATTTGTTGTCAACAAATAATATAAGTTTAGAATTTCTTAAACATTATAATACTTCATTAGCTACTGAAAGATTCGTAGGATCTGCTTTGATCTATACTTATATCATTGGTGGATTAGCAATAATTGCTATAATATATTCTAGTATTTCAAACGTTTTTAAATAAAATTTAAAAAAATGGCAAGAAGAACCCCAGAAATCAATGCAAGTTCAATGGCTGATATATCTTTTTTGCTGCTGATTTTTTTCCTTGTTACAACAACAATGGATGTTGATACAGGTATATCAAGAATATTGCCTCCGCCATTGGATCCTAATGTTAAACCTCCAGATGTAAAAGACAGAAATATTTGCAAAATATTAGTCAACAGTCATAATCAATTATTGGTAAATGGCAAACATGGAGATATAAGAACCTTAAAGATGGAAGCCAAAGAATTCCTCTCAAATCCTGATAATAAGTCGAGTTTGCCTGAAAAAAAAGTTAAAAATATCAAAGGTTTAGGAGAAATACCTGTTTCATTAGGTATAATTTCATTAAAGAACGATAGAGGAACTTCTTATAATATGTATATTCAAGTTCAGAATGAATTAACTGCTGCAGTAAATGAATTAAGAAATGAGTTATCTATAGAAAAATTTGGAATTAAATTTTCTAAATTATCTGATGATATAAAAATTAAAGCTATTAAAAAAGCAGTTCCAGTTTCCATTTCTGAAGCAGAACCTGAAAACGTAGGAGGAAATTAATTATGTCAATATTTAAAAAAGAAGAAAAGAAAGAATTTCCAAAAATATCAACTGCTTCTATGCCTGATATTATTTTTATGCTGATATTCTTTTTCATGGTTAGTACAACATTGAAGGAAAGAGATTTACTTGTAAAAATACATCTACCCGAAGCAACAGAAGTACAAAAACTTGAAAAAAAATCATTAGTTAGTTTCATATACATAGGACCTCCTTTACAAAAACAATTAGGTAATGAATCACGTATTCAACTTAACGACTCATTCCATGAAGTAAGAGATATAGGTTCATTCATTGAAAAAGAAAGAGAAGCTCGTGATGAATATGACCGTAAATTTCTTACAACTTCTCTTAAAGTCGATAAAGATACAAAAATGGGTATAGTAACTGACGTGAAACAAGAATTAAGAAAAGCAGGAGCTTTTAAAATTAATTACTCAACTCGTAAAAAAATTATTAGAAAAAGTAATTTTTAAGTTTTCATTGTAAATATTCAAACTAAAAAAAGGAAATATCTTATGATATTTCCTTTTTTAGTATAATAGTAAATATTTTAAAGTTTAGAACTCTCCAAAAAATTATTGTTTTCAAGCCTAATTAGTGTCCGAACATAAAGTCAGTGTTTGAATCAGAATGACGTCTTTTGTAAATAACTGTTTTCAAAACAAGTTTACCCCGTAGCGCAGCGTACCGGGGCGTAACGCAGAAAATGGACATTATGGACAAACACTAATTAAATATACTGCGTATTTTATATGGTAAACCTTATACTGCTTTATATAATCCCATCAATCAAATTTTATTTTTTATCTTTCCATTTCTCTCTTTGATATAAATCATTGCTATCAATGTAGAGACAATAAAACAACTCAAAATCAAAATTATATTATTGTCAGCATTTCCAAAAGAATTCAAATCTGTTTTAATAATACCTTTATTTGCAAGAAAAACAACTATAACAGCTATCGCATTATTAATAAAATGTGCAAAAATTGGCACCCATAAAGATCCTGTCCATACTAATAAATAACCAAATAATATTCCCAACATCATTCTTGGAAGGAAACTGTAAAATTGAATATGCAAAGCACTAAAAATAATTGCTGTTAATAATATTGATAAATGAATATTTTTTAAACCTTCATTAAATAGTCTTAGTAAAACTCCTCTGAAAAAAAATTCTTCACCAACAGCAGGTATAATTGCAATCATAAATAAATTTACAATAAAGCCCCTGGTTGTATTAACTTTTAAAAAAACTTCTGTTAATTGATCAGCTTGTCCTTCACTATACTTCATCCATTTCTCAATACCTGAAAATGCTTCAGGTAACCTAATAGTAGAATTAATTTCAGCCATCCAATTTACTAAAGGAAGTGACAACAGTATTATTATTCCAGAGGCAATAAAAGAAAACAAATCTGCTGTTTTATCGATTTTTAAATAACTATAAACATTCCTGTTTACAATAAAAGCAAATATAATTGACGGAAAAATAAATAATCCCAATTGATTAACAATCTGATAATATTTTAAGAAGTCTATATTGTTCAGATTTGAAATATCATTTAAATTAGATAAATTTCCAAGAATTCCTTTCCCATAAAAAGGCAAAGCAATTAAAGTTCCTAATAACATAGTAAAAATAAATGTAATCAAGATAACAAGGCCAAAAGCTATAAACTTCATATACAAAGGAGATTCTTTCATTAAGGCAGGCTTTTTCATGTGTTTATATTTTTGTAGTTCATTTACCCTGTGAAATAATTTTGCTTTGCAAAATTAAAATCTAT
>CAYNBX010000121.1:0-5908 GCA_964395505.1 uncultured Bacteroidales bacterium
TTAAAAAGACGTCATTCTGAACTGAACACCGATTTTATGGACATACACTAAATTATAAGCTAAACATAATAAACAGCACCTCCTACATTATCTCGTTTTGCTCCTGTAACGGATTTAAGACAATTTACTTCTTTACGAATCCTTAAAACCCCAAGAAAAGCAAATATTAATGCTTCTTTATAATTTATTATTTTATCATCAGGAATTATTATCTGATGATTTGTATTGCTCATAATTCTTTGTAAAAGAAACTTATTAAAAGCTCCTCCTCCTGTTACTAACATTTTTTTTGAATCATAAATTTTTGCTGCATAAGATATTTGTATTGCAATATGTTCAGAAACAGTTCGCAACTTATCTTTTACAGGAATATCATATCTTTTTATTATTGGAATAAATTTTTTAATAAACCATTCTTTACCTAAAGATTTAGGAGGTTTATTATGATAATATTCAAGTTCATTCAATTCTTTTAAAAGCATTCCGTCAATATTTCCTGAAGCTGCTATCTTCCCGTCATAATCGCAATCATAACCTAATTCATCTGCCAAGAAGTTCAGGATAATATTACAAGGACATATATCATAAGCAATTCTTTTATTGTTAAAATCATAAGAGATATTAGCAAAGCCGCCTAAATTCAAACAAAAAACAAATTCAGGAAAGAGCATTTTATCTCCAATTGGTACTAAAGGCGCTCCTTGTCCACCAAAAGCAAGATCTAAGGATCTAAAATCAGATACTACAGCCATACCAGTCTCTGCAGCAATAGAAGCACCATGCCCAATTTGTGAAGTCATTTTTTTATCAGGCTGATGAAAAATTGTATGTCCATGTGAAGCAATAATATCAGGCTTAATATTATTTTTAGAAATAAAATCCTTAGCTAATCTCCCTAAAAAATGACCATATTCAACATTTGTCTTCACAAAAGTAAAAGCATCTTTTGTGCTCAAATTTTCTAATCTTTGTCTCCAGTAATCGGTATATTGATAATTCTCTGCATCAACAATTTCATAAGACCATTTATTGTTTGATCTTTTAAAAATACAATAAACAACATCAACTCCGTCTAATGAAGTTCCAGACATCATTCCTACAACTTTATAAATTTTCATTTTTTTAAGATGCTATCTATCTTGTTAATCATAATACTTCCGTAAGCCTTTCAAGTTCCATTTTCCTTGAGCCTTTTATTAAAATAGAAGCTGATGAAATATGATTTTTTTTTAAGAACTGCAAAGCTTTATCTGTATTTTCAAAACATTGGAAATCTGAATTGTTACAAAGAGAGAAAAATATTTCACCAACTAATATTATTTTTTTAAAATTTGCATCTTCTAACAATTTTATAATACGTTTATGCTCTTTAATGCTTTCTGAACCAAGTTCAAGCATATCGCCAATTATTGCAATTTTATTTTTATAAGGTATTATTTTAAAATTATCAATAGCAGCTTCCATACTTATAGGGTTTGCATTATAAGCATCCAAAATAATCAGATTGCCTTTGGTTTTCAGAACTTGCGAACGATTATTTACAGGTTTATAACTTTCAATTGCCTGCTTAATACTTTTATGATTTACTTTAAAATAATTTCCAACACATACAGCTGATAAAATATTCTCAAAATTATAACTCCCAATAAGTTGTGATTGTATTATATGAGATTTATCATCATAAATCCAATTTAATTTCACATAAGGATTTATTCCCAGAAATATACCTCTGCAGTCTGCATCTGAAGTTTCCCCATAAGTTGTTTTAGGAATATCTTTTGATAAATTTAAAAGTAAATCATTTTTAATATTAACAAACAACCTTCCTTTACTAGCAGCAATGTATTCGTAAAGTTCGTTTTTTGCTTTGATGATTTGCTCAATATTACCAAAACCTTCTATATGAGCTTTCCCGATGTTTGTTATAATACCAAAGTTAGGTTGAGCAATATCACATAACTGAGAAATTTCTTTTATATGATTTGCACCCATCTCAACAACAGCAATATCAGTATTATTATTTATAGATAATATTGTAAGGGGAACGCCAATATGATTGTTAAAATTTCCATAGCTAGCAAAAGTTTTGTATTTTTTACTCAAAACTAAATTTATTAATTCTTTGGTTGTAGTTTTCCCGTTAGTGCCTGTAATAGCAATTACCGGGATATTTAATTTTTCCCTGTGATATTTTGCAAGTTCCTGCAAGGTTTTAAGAACATTATCAACTAAGATATAACGATTATCTTTTACATATTTTTCTTCATCAACAACAGCAAAATCAGCTCCTTGTTGTAAGGCAATTTCAGCAAATTTATTACCATTATATTTTTCACCTTTAAGAGAAAAAAAGATAGAATTATCCTTTATATTGCGGGTATCAGTACAGATTACCGGCTTAGAAGTAAATAAATGATATAAGTCTTGAATGCTTATTTCCATAGTCTTTCATATAAATTACATAATAAGATAAGATTAAATTAATACTTTTTTAACAGATTTAGCAACAGTATCGATTACTGTATAAATTTGTTCATCAGTTAAATCATAAAAAACAGGAAGGCTAATTTCCCTTGAATAATTATCATAAGCAATAGGATAGTCTTTAATTTCATATCCTGTCTTTTTATAAAACCTAAGCATTGGGATAGGTATAAAATGCATATTAACAGAAACCCCTTTATTAAATATCGATTGGATAATTTTATCGCGTTGTTCTTCGTTTATTTGTTTTATTCTCAAAAGATAAATATGTTAGGATGATTTTTTATCATCATTTTCATAAACTGGCAGTTGAGACCAATCATATTTTGTAAGTTCACGTGAATAAGTATCAAATATATGTTTTCTTTTAATAAGCATATCATCATTATATCGTTCAAGTTCAACTAATCCCATTGCAGCCTGAATATCAGTCATATTAAATTTATAACCTGCTTCTAAAACATCGTAACGCCAATTTCCAATTTGAGTTTTTCCCAGAGCATCCTTTGTTTGTCCGTGAAGTGATTTAATATTCAAATATTTATATATTTCTTCATTATCAAAAGGTTTTGATAAATTCAAGCAGACAGCACCGCCTTCAGCAGTTGTTATATTTTTAAATGCATGAAAAGAGAAAACACTTACATCAGATAGATTTCCAGCTTTTTTGCCTTTATATTCCGCTCCAATAGAATACGCTGCATCAGATAAAACAAGTATTCTGCCTAATTGTTTCTGTTCTTTTGTCTCAGGATTAAATTTATTTTTGATATCTTTTCGCTTCACTAAACTGTTAATATCATCATAATCAAAAGGGAATCCGGCAAGATCAACAGGTATGATAACTTTTGTTTTTTTTGTTACAACTCTTTCAATTTCCTTAACAGATATATCAAAATCTTCTTTAACATCAACAAAAACAGGTTTGGCTTCATAATGAATGATGACATTTGCAGTAGCAGAATAAGTATAAGCAGGCAATATAACCTCGTCTCCTTTTTTAACACCAAACCACCTGAGCATCAGTTCTAATCCACCTGAACCAGAGCTAACACACAAAGTAGCTTTATTCCCAACATATTCAGTTAACTTTCTTTCAAATAGTTTGGTTTTAGGACCAGTAGTTATCCAGCCAGATTTTAAAGTTTTTACTAGTTCATCTATTATTTCTTTATCAATGCGGGGAGGTGAAAATGGAATCATATTTTTATATCAAGTTTTAACTTTTCAATGTTTAAGTCTGCACAAAACTACAAACAAATTAATTTATCGATATTATATAAATCAAAAATAAGCAAAAATCAATTTTTGAAATTCCAATAACTTCTAACTTCCCTTCTTATATATTAGCTCATATACTCTACAAGTAATGTTTCCTTTTATTTTCAACGAGTTAAATGTAGTTTAAAGACAGAATATAATTTTCAACATATAAATCAATTAAATAACAGAGTGAATTGACTGTTTATTGTCTCACAATATTAGCACCTAATTTTTTAAGTCGCAGATCAATATTTTGGTATCCCCTATCAATTTGTTCAATATTATGAATAATGCTTTTACCTTCAGCTGATAACGCAGCGATTAAAAGAGAAACGCCGGCTCTAATATCTGGTGAAGTCATTTCAATACCACGTAAAGGGAATTTGTGATCTAAGCCTATAACAGCTGCACGGTGTGGATCACATAAAATTATCTGTGCTCCCATATCTATAAGTTTATCAACAAAAAACAAACGGCTTTCAAACATTTTTTGATGAATCAGCACACTGCCTTTTGCTTGAATAGCAACAACCAGGCATATACTAATAAGGTCAGGGCTAAAGCCGGGCCAGGGTGCATCAGATATGGTCATAATAGACCCATCAATAAAAGTTTCAACCTCATAATGGTCTTGTTCAGGAATAAAGATGTCATCATTACGTCTTTCTATTTTAATTCCCAATCTTTTAAAAACATCAGGGATGATACCTAATTCATAGAAATTTACATTTTTAATAGTAATTTCAGATTGCGTCATAACTGCTAAACCTATAAAACTTCCAACTTCAATAATATCAGGCTGCATAGTATGATTACAACCTTTAAGATATTCAACGCCTTGTATAGTCAATAAATTAGAACCTATTCCTGATATTTTTGCTCCCATAGCAATAAGCATATTACAAAGCTGTTTAATATAGGGCTCGCATGCAGCATTAAAAATAGTAGTTTTCCCCTTTGCAAGTACTGCTGCCATAATAATATTAGCAGTTCCTGTTACAGAAGCTTCATCTAAAAGAATATAACTTCCTTTTAATTCTGAAGCATCAACTTTATAGAATTTATTTCTATCATAAGATTTAAATTTTGCTCCTAATTTTTGCAAGGCTATAAAGTGGGTGTCTAATCTTCGTCTTCCAATTTTATCTCCTCCTGGATGAGGTATGTAAGCTTTACCAAAACGTGAAAGTAAGGGCCCTAATATCATTATTGAACCCCTGAGCTTTGAAGCTTTATCTTTAAATACCATTGTTTTTAGATATTCAAGATTAATATTATCAGCCTGTAAAACATAATCTCCTTGAGCAATCTTTTTAATTTTAACTCCTAAATCACTTAATATCTCAATTAAATTATTAACATCCCTGATGTTTGGGACATTATTAATAAATACTTTTTCTGGTGTAAGTAAAGTTGCACATAATACCTGAAGTGTTTCATTTTTTGCACCTTGTGGAGTTATCTCACCTTTTAATCTTCTCCCTCCAATTATTTCAAATGATCCCATATATATTTTTTTAAATGTTCATATATAAATTAATCTAAAAAATAGCAATCTATGCAAATTTATTAAAAAAAGATAAGCATGTAAAATAAGATTAAATTATTTATTATAGTGTTATATTCAGGTAAAATTATAAAATTGATTTGCTTTGGCAGTAATATAAACTTTTAAAACAGATATAAATTATGGTTCTTTATAAAATAAGTGGGTAAATAAAAATGGATGTACTTTATTTTCTGAAAACATTAATCTACTATGCAGCTATTTTTGATAATTCAAATTCGCAAATTTATGTTTAACTTCTTGTATCAAGTAAAAGGCAAAGATAAAATATTGGATTAGAATCTCGGTTTTCCCATTATAATTATCTCTTTCATTGAATTTTACAGGGCAGGTTTTTTGAAGCTATTATCATATTCTCAAATTATTGCAAATTTAAAAGATGTTGAAATAACTACTTCGTCGTATTTCACTCTAATAAATAAGAAAATTTTATGTGGTAAACTTGTCAACACTGGAACTTTTTTACTCTATTAAGCAATTGCTTATTATGAAATATTTCTTAGAATTTTTATGGATAAATTCACAATATTTCCCGGTGTAAACTTTAGCAGTTAGCATTAAACTGCTTAATCCATAATACGTAACATAAAAAAA
>CAYNBX010000122.1:0-5903 GCA_964395505.1 uncultured Bacteroidales bacterium
TTTAAACAAACTATATTTTATAAAAGTCCCAATGAAAATTGGGACTTTTTGTTTTCATCGATAAATTTGTAATTGTTAAAATATTAATCAAAAATCAGATTATTTTATTCCAAAAGGTATTTTTAAATTAATGTTAATATTCCTTCCGGGATTATAATATCCCATTGGTTTTAGTGTTGATAAATGATCATAATATTTGATGTTAAATAAGTTGTTTATATTAACACTAATATTAAGCATTTGCTTTACACATTTTACTTTGCCGCCAATTTCTAAATTAGTCAATGTATAGCCATTTGTTTTTGTTTCAAACATTGCAGCATTATCTTGTTCAAAGGCAGTTGTAGTTCCTAATATCCCAAATGCATTATATATAAATCCAAGTTTTTCTTTTTTTGTTTTTAACTCAAATTTTATTTTATTAGCAGGGATAAAGGGTAAATATTCACCATTATCTTCTTTGCCTATTACGTAAGAATAAGTTGTTCTGATATTTATCCGTTTAACGGGAGAAATATTTATACCTGCTTCACCACCATATAGTTTGGCATTTATTTGCGAGTACCTATAAATTTTATATCCATTGTTTGTTGTATCACCTGTTGGGGATAAAAAAATATAATCATTAATATTGTTATAAAATCCTGAAACATCTAACATTATATTTCTTAAATGATAGTGGATATTTAAATCTGTTTCGCAGTTTCTCTGTGCTTTTAAATTAGCATCACCTTGTTCATATCTTACTCCATGCATTCCATTTTCTGTAAGTTCAGCTAAGTTAGGTGATCTAAAACCTGAGGCAAAATTAGCTCTTATCAAGAAATAATCATTGATTTTATAAGTTGCTCCTGCTGCACCACTAATATTTTTAAAACTTTTATCTATTTTAGGTTTATATCCTGATTCTCCTGATATTCCTTCAGAATGAGTATTTATTGAACGTTTACCATATCTGAGGCCTGCTTGAGCTTTTAATTTTTTAAAAAAAGTATGTTGTGCTAATCCAAAAAATGAAATATCGTTAATATTTGCGTCAGGTATTATATGCATTGGTGCTTTGTTGTTAGAGTTATTTTTATCCATTCCCTGAATTCCAATAATATATTTTGATTTCTCATTTGATGGTAAATATGTTTTGATTTCATAAGTAAATGTATTCAAATCCATATCTACCATTTCTTTTTGAGGTTTTGAGTCATCAGTTTGTAGTTTTCTGTTATTCATTTGATAAGCAGCATTAATATCTAATTTAAAATTTCCCAAAAAGAGTTTATTACGAGATGAAATCAAATGATTTGTTAAATCTTGATACCATATATTATTATCTCTTCTGTCTTTTGTAATTTGAGCTATTGCAGGAGGAACACACATTCCTAATTTTGGCCTGTTATAATCATAATAAATTTTAAAAGTGCCAAATGATTTATTCATACCAATATTAGCTTTTAAAACTTTTTCATTAAACCTTGTGTTTGGGACAAAATTGCCATTTCCGTCTTTATAATCTTCATGATTTTTTATACCTGCTCTTATTCCCCAGGAGAAATTTTCAGTAGAACCTTTTATACCTAAGTTTGAAACAATGCCTTTTGTATTTGAATAATATTTGATGTTATAATCACCTATTGTTTTTCCAACAGGAGCTGGTTTTTCTTTGATTAAATTAATGACTCCTCCAATAGCATCAGATCCATATAATAAAGACGCAGGCCCTTTAATTATTTCTATTCTATCAAGACCAAATTCATCAACAATAAAAGGATGGTTTACAGAAAACTGAAAATTTTCCATCCTTACGCCATTATTAAGAAGTAAAATATTTGTCATTGATAAACCGCGAATGACAGGTTTTGCAACACCTGGCCCCTTTGATATCATATCTATCCCCGGTACTCTTGAAATCGCTTCTATAAAATTTGGAGTACCACTGTTGTTTAATTCTTTTGAATTTATTACTTCAATTTTTAATGGGTTTTCATGTTGTAATGAAGTATAAGCTCCTGAAATAACTACTCCCTGCGATTGAATCATCGTTGGCCTAAGTTGAATATCTAATTTTATTTTTGATTTATTTAATTTTAATGTTTTAACAATAGTTTTATAACCTATAAAAGAAAATTGAATTTTATAAGTGCCTTTTGATAAATTGTTTAAATAATATTTACCCTTTTCATTTGTAACTGCTCCTTTATTATGGTCTAATAAATAAACATTAACACCTGGTAATACATCTTTGGTTTTGTTATCTGTAATTATTCCTGCTATTTGATTTTGTGCATAAATTGAACAGCTCAATGAACTTATAACTATGATATACATAATTTTACTTAGTAATTTTGGGACACTTTTATAATTATGATTTGGTTTTTTATTTATTAAAAATAAAACAAACAAGATCTTTATTTTTTTTTGAAAAAATTTTGAAAAAATTTTAAATATTTTCATTTTTTTTAATTTTTTAAATTTATATAAAATTGGATTGAATTGACGAGTCCAGCTAAAAAAAATCTGACAAATTTGCATTGTAAAATTTGAAATGTTTTTTAAGATTGTAAATAAGATGAATAAAAAAAACTATCAATTTTGATTTACAATTATTTGACTTTTTTAGACAACACTCAATAATGCAAAATATAATATAGATGATTAGAATCAATACGAAAGATTTATACCTATCCAGGATTTATCAAGTAATTTTTCGTATTTACATAACTATCCTTCTGCAAAATATTTACTATACAATTTATGATTTTGAAATTATAAAGAAATAGTACATTGCCTGATAAAATTTTTTGATAAATCACTGATGAAATCTACTTCTCCAATAAAATATACTCATTTTTCGCTTTTTTTATAAGAGGTATATTCATTACTAATTAGAGTCTTTCCATAAAGTCAGTGTTTGAGTCAGAATGTTCATTTTCAAGGCTTGTGAAGTCAAAAAAAGCAGAGTTTACTTTTGTAAATGAGCATTTTTTTGACGAGCGTAACGCAGAAAATGGACATTCTGGACAAACACTAATTACACATCAGTATGCTTTGCAATAATGCAAGCATCATATTTCAGCCTGAAGAAATAATAAACAATGTAGGCTTGAAATATAAAATTTGAAATTTAAATCAAGTATTAATGTAATAGTAAATATTTGGAACAAAGATTTAAGGGTAAACAATAATGATGTTTAAAGTTAGTTGAAAGAAAATCATTATATTTTTGTTTTAATTGGGGGAGCTCTTAAACAGAAAGTATATGAATATTTATTTATAAAAACAATTTCAACTTTTGTTTTTAAAATAGTGATTAGAGCATCAAGTTTTTGAATATATTTTAACCCTTTTTTAAATATGAAAATAAAGAAGTCAAAGGCACAAATTGTACATTTAAAAGTAGATTTATGATAATTATTTTTAGTTTTGGCAAGACAAATTATAGGTTTATCATGATGGATATAAAGACGATGAGTTGCTTTTATAACAAGTGGACTAAGAAAAATAATTATTAAAAAAGACGAAAGAATTTTTTTATATCTATTATTTATAGTCATTTTAATTTTCAATGCTTGTAAATTATAAAAGTAAATAGAATGTTTTATAAATAATTATTTTTTATATAAATCCTTAAATCCGCTAATTATTCATATAGAATGTCTGCCTTATTTCTTTTTTTACATATTTCAATGCAATATTGATAGAAGACTCTTTTTTCTCTATAATTTCTTTAAAAATTACTCTTGCCAGATCAGTCCCATTTGCATCTTTATTAACTTTTTCAGCAGAAACATTAATAAGTTTTATAGTTTCTTCTTTTGCATTTTTAACTAATTCCCATGCCTGAGATGAAATATAAACTTGTTGTGATAAGTTGTGGTCAAATTCATCATGAATTGTTTTTATCATTGCTTTTTGTAATTGTGCAGCTGACATTTCAGGGCGATTAATTCTTAATATTAAATGATTTGGAGATGTTCTTTCAAGCAGCATTACAACTCGTTCATAAGCTTGTAATCGTATTGGAGTAATAATTTTTTGTGCTTCTGATTTTATCCCCAAAAGCCGTTCCTTTTGAGCATTCTCTAGTTCTGCTATTCTTTTTTTTGAATCATTTTTTAAAAAATCCTTAATTAAAAAATATGCAGTAAAAAAAACAATTATTGAA
Source organism: uncultured Bacteroidales bacterium (assembly GCA_964395505.1). GTDB lineage: Bacteria > Bacteroidota > Bacteroidia > Bacteroidales > AUK083 > AUK083. The sequence continues at coordinate 4,160 of CAYNBX010000122.1, forward strand.
GGTATTGTATATTTTAATATTTCTAAAAAATCTTTCATTATTTTAATTATTTTAAAGATTAATATTTATGAGTTTATTTAAAAAAGGTTAAAAAGAAATATCTTAACATCATTATATAAATTAGATAAGCGATAAAAAAGTTATATTCGTTTTTAAGTTCTTATTAACCCTTGACTTAAGCATGGTTAATGATACACAATTTAATTTGCATAACTGTTTCAACGGTTTTTATTCTGATATTTTACATTTTTTAACAGGACTCATTTATTTAATATGCAAATATCCAAAATTATTACTTAGTTTCTGTAAGAAAACTACAAAAAAGATAAGTGTTTTTTTAAACACTATTTAAATTCCAAAAACTGAAATAATTTTAATACGAATATTTAATTTTATTATATTTGTCGCTTGTTTAAAATAAAATAAATGTAATTATGGATATATTATCAGATAGAATAAAAAAACTTTCAGAGTCAGAGACTTTGGCTATGACACGTAAGGCCTGGGATTTACAAGCTCAAGGCAAAGATGTTATTAGTTTAAGCATAGGAGAGCCTGATTTTAACACACCTGAATTTATTAAAGATGCTGCTAAAAAAGCTTTAGATGAAAATTATACTCATTATACACCTGTACCTGGTTATCAGGAACTTCGTGAAGCTGTTTGTAAAAAACTAAAAAGAGATAATAATCTTGATTATAAACCTGAAAACATAGTTGTTTCTACTGGTGCTAAGCAGTCTTTAGCTAATACTGTGTTAAGTTTAGTAAATCCTGGTGAAGAAGTTATTGTGCCAACACCTTACTGGGTTTCTTATATTCCAATCATCAAATTGGCTGAGGGTAAGGCAGTATTTATTACTGCTGCTATTGAAAACGATTTTAAAATAACCCCTGAACAAGTTGAAGCTGCAATTACAGACAAAACAAAAATATTTATGTTTAATTCTCCTTGTAATCCTTCCGGCTCTGTTTATAACAAAGAAGAGCTGAAGAATATTGCAGAGGTGATATCAAGCCATAAAAATATTTTTGTTATTTCTGATGAGATTTATGAACACATTAATTTTGTTGGCAAACATGAAAGTTTTGCACAGTTTGATTTCATAAAAGATAAAGTAATTACTGTAAATGGACTATCAAAGTGTTTTGCAATGACAGGGTGGAGATTGGGATATATTGCTGCACCAATAGAAATAGCTCAAGCATGCAATAAATTGCAGGGGCAAATAACGTCAGGGACTTGTTCAATTTCCCAACGTGCAGCAATAAAAGCTCTTGAGGCTGATCCATCTAAGGTCAAAGAATTAAAACAAATGCTTACTGCTTTTAAAGAAAGAAGAGATTTGGTACTGGAGCTTTTGAAAGATATTCCTGGAGTTAAAACTAATGTTCCGGAAGGTGCTTTTTATGTTTTCCCTGATGTGAGCTATTACTTTGGTAAATCTAAGGGCAAAACTATTATCAATAATAGTAAAGATTTATGTATGTATTTATTAAACAAAATTTTTGTCTCTTTAGTCCCGGGCGAAGCTTTTGGAAACCCAAACTGTATTCGTTTATCTTATGCTACTTCAAAAGAAAATATTATTGAAGCTATTAAACGTATTAAAAATGCTTTATCCGAATTAAACTAATTAGTGCCCGTCTTTAAAGTCGGTGTTTGATTCAGAATGACGTCTTTTGCAAGATGACTGTTTTAAAGACAAGTTTACCCCGTAGCGCAGTTTACCCGGTAGGGAGG
>CAYNBX010000123.1:0-5867 GCA_964395505.1 uncultured Bacteroidales bacterium
TCTACCTAAGCCTCTTCTGTATGAGAGGCTTAGGTAGAGGTGAAAATAAGTTTTGTCCTCTTTCAATTTTAATTCTTCCATTTAAAACTTGGCACAATCCTGTTTTATAAAGTTTAATTTTTTTCTTTTTTTATCAAGATAAATTAATATAATTTATTAAGCCTTAAATCAGACTGTAAGATCGAAATTTTAATCTTTAGAATTATCTTTCAATCTAAATATTTATTCAAAATCAATAATAATTTTATTTAATTTTGCAATAATAATTCAAATAGGGGTGCCCTAATATTACGGGCTGAGATCATACTCATTGAACCTGCACCGGGTAATGCTGGCGAAGGGATAGAGAGTAAACTTTAATTAAAGAATAGTTTTACCTCTATTAAACTGTTCAAAGTTTAATCTAAAAAAAATCAAATAAAATGTTACAAAAAAATGGAAATCCCATTCTATGCTTTCTTAAGCATACGTCTTGGGCTATGAAAAAAAGTGGTTCTTTAAGAACCAAATCCTGTTTATCACAAAAATTTATGATAAATTTACTGGATAAAAAATTATTAACTTTATTAGCTTTAATGCTATTAATACCTTTTATTGCATTCTCACAATTTGTTATTACAGGTAAAGTTATTGACAAAAAAACCAAAGAACCTTTGCCAAGAGCTCATATAATTGTTGAAAATACTTACAAAAAAACAATTAGTGATAATAATGGAAACTACAAAATTACATTATTAAAAAAGGATACTTACACTATTAAAGCAACCTACCTGGGCTATAAAAATTTTGAAAAACAAATTAGTTTAAGGAAAAACACAGTACTTAACATTGAACTTGAAAGGAGTGCCATATTGGAAGATGAGGTTATCATTTCTGCAACAAGGGCTTACGATGAATCTCCAACTACTTTAAAAAACATCAGTAAAAAAGAAATAAGTCAAATTAACCTTGGACAGGATATTCCTTCCCTCTTAAGTTCTACACCTTCATTAATAAGTACTTCTGATGCTGGAACAGGAATTGGTTATTCAGGAATAAAGATACGTGGAACTGATATGACAAGGATAAATGTAACAATTAATGGCATACCATTAAATGACCCTGAATCACATCAAGTATATTTTGTTGACTTGCCTGATTTTGCTTCTTCTATCAATAACTTGCAAATACAAAGAGGTGTTGGAACTTCTACAAATGGTGCTGCTGCTTTTGGCGCTAGTATTAATATCCAAACATTAAAACTAAAACCTAAACCTTATGCTGTTATTGATAATTCTTTGGGTTCTTTCAATACACAAAAACATAGTATTTCTGTTGGAACTGGTCTTATTAATAATAAATTTTCTTTCGATGCCCGATTATCAAAAATTCAATCTGCTGGTTATATAGACCGCTCTAATTCTGATTTAAAATCTTTTTTTGTATCTGGTTCTTATTACAGCAAAAAAAACTTGTTTAAATTTAACATCTTCTCTGGTAAAGAAAAAACTGATCAAGCCTGGGATGGAGTTCCCAGCGATTCGCTTATATCTAACAGAACATATAATCCCTGCGGAGAATATACTGACCATAATGGAAACACAGCTTATTATGACAATCAAACAGATAATTATCAACAAGATTATTTTCAAATGCTTTATTCAAGACAAATAAATTTAAAACTAAATCTTAATGCTGCCTTACATTATACAAAAGGTAAAGGATACTACGAAAGTTACAAAACCAACCAAAAATTAAAAAAATACAATATAGAAAATTTCTTGGCTGACAGCGGTATTACTAAATCTGACCTTGTTAGACAAAAATGGTTGGATAATGATTTTTACGGAACAACATTTTCTGCAAATTATGACAATCATAAAAAGTTAAAAATGTCTGTTGGCGGCTCATGGAATAAATATGATGGTGACCATTACGGAAAAGTAATCTGGGCAAAAAATGCAATTGTTATTGATAAAAACAATAAATACTATAAAGGCAAAGGAATAAAAAAGGATTTCAATATTTACAGTAAAATAAACTATCAGGTTTATAATAAATTAAATCTTTATGCTGACATGCAGTACCGCAATATAATATATAATATTAATGGTATTAACGACAAATTAAATGATATAACACAGCAGCATAACTATAATTTTTACAATCCTAAATTTGGAATATTTTATAAATTTAATGATAAACATAATATATATTGTTCCTATGCTGTTGCAAACCGTGAACCTAACAGAAGAAACTTTACTGATGCAGACCCGGGTAAAACTCCTAAGGCAGAAACACTTTATGATTATGAGTTAGGATATAATTTTAACTCACAATATTTTATAGCAGGTGCTAATATCTTTTATATGAATTATGATAATCAATTGGTTTTAACAGGTGAGATAAATAACGTTGGAGATCCAATTATGGTTAATGTTCCAAAAAGTTATCGCACAGGAATTGAACTTACTTCTGCTGCAAAATTATCCCATAAACTTAAATGGAATGCTAATCTTACATTAAGTAAAAATAAAATAAATAATTTTACAGAATACATTGATAACTGGGATACATGGTCACAAGATTCTACATATTTAGGTGAAACTGATTTATCATTTTCACCTGAAATTATTGCTAACAATCAATTTACATTTGAAATATTAAAAAACTTTTATTTTAATTTTACAACAAAATATGTTGGCAAACAATATATTGACAACACTTCAAGTGATAAACGAAAATTAAACCCATATTTAATTGACAATATCCGAATAAATTATAACTTTAAAACAAATTGGATTAAAGATATTGGTTTGAATTTGATGGTAAACAATATATTTGATGAAAAATACGAAACCAATGCATGGATTTACAGATACTATGAAGGAGGGAAAGAAAATTATATGGATGGTTATTTCCCTCAAGCTGGAATTAATTTCCTTGTTGGCTTGCATCTAAAATTTTAATAAAAGAGCCATGTTAAATAAATCAGATAAATAAGTTAATAAAACGGAATATGCAGTTATAAAAATGTAAATCTGCTGCGATTCTCTGAAAATTTCTCAAGTCAACCTATTATTCAGGTTTAAGAAAAACCCGCAAGCTTAATTTTTTAATAAAACTTGCGGGTTTAATATTTTTGCAATTAATTATTAGATCTGCTCATTTTTACTATGAGCCTATATTTTATACGGAAATCATCTATTATTTGCTATGAAAAATTTTTCAGATTTAGTTCAGTAAACTTTCTTTTCCCTTTTAAAAAATATTCCACAACAATATTTCCTCCATAAATTTTTGAAACTTGATTATGCTTTATTTTTTGCCTTTTTTTCTTGTTTACAGATAAATTATTATAAAAATCATAATGAGCTTTTAATACTGCAAAAAAATCATCAAAACCTCCATCAAACAAAAACTTTAATGAGGCTATCATATCCAAAAAGAATCTGATAACAAAAACCCTTTTAAGTTTTTTTTCAGGTAAGTTTTTATAAAGTAAAATAATATTATTTCTAATATTCAGATATGTTTTATTAGAAGATTTTTTTGATAAGGTTCCGCCTCCGATATGAAAAACAGTAGATAAAGGACAATACATTATTTTATAGCCTTCATTTTTTAATCTCCAGCAAAAATCAATTTCTTCCATGTGAGCAAAGAAATCATTATCTAAGCCTCCAAATTTTTTATATAAATCAGCTCTTACAAACATACAAGCACCAGTTGCCCAGAATATCTCAACAGCATCATCATATTGCTCTTTGTCTTGTTCTAATGATTGGAATAATCGTCCTCTACAAAATGGATAACCATATTTATCTATAAAACCTCCAGCAGCACCTGCATATTCAAATTTTGACGGTTCTAAATAGGACCTTATTTTAGGTTGACAGGCACATACTTTTTTATCGCTATCCATCAATTTTATTACAGGATCTATCCAATTCTCTGTAACTTCTATATCGGAATTTAATAGAACATAATATTCTGCATCAACTTGTGACAAAGCTTCATTATATCCTTTCGCAAATCCATAGTTTTCTGGATTTTGAATAATTCTAATCTGAGGATAATATCTTTTTAAAAATTCTACAGAATCATCAGCAGAAGCATTATCAGCAACAATTAATTCCGCATAATCAGGGTTGTGTTTTATAACACTCGGTAAAAACTTTTCTAAAAATTTTCTACCGTTCCAATTCAATATTACTACTGCAACCTTCAATAATATAGTATTTAAAATGTATTTAATTTATCAATAAAATCATTTTTTAATAAAATTGTCAAATATCTGAAATAAAGAACCAAATAACAAAATCAAAATTATATCTAAAGAATCAAATTATTAATTTTTTTTATGCTTCCATCTTCTATGAGACCACAACCAATTATCAGGATTTTGAATGATTGATTCTTCCAATAAATGAACGTGCTTTTCTGTTATTTCGTATTGAGGACTTTGTTTTGGATTATCAGTAATTTTAATTATTTCCACCTGATAAAATCCACGTTTTACTCGTTTTATATCAAGATAAATTACTGCAAAATCAAGATATTTAGCAATTTTCTCAATTCCTAAAAACACAGGTGTATCTTGATTAAGGAACTTTGTCCAGTAATTAATTTCACTTTTAGTTGGAGTTTGGTCAGCAACAAAAATATTAAGTGTTAGTTTATCTTTATTTCTGATTACAGTTTGAAATGTTTTTTTAAATTCTATAAGACTGCCTGGATTAAATTTAGTCCTCAGCTTTGTGATATATCTCTCAAAAAATTTGTCACTTAAAGGCTTTACCACTGCTAATACTTTATATTTGCTTATCATAGCCAAAACCATTGACATCCATTCCCAATTTCCACAATGCCCCATTGCAGCTATAATACTTTTTTTTGACTTATAAAGCTCATTTATTACTTCATAATTTTTAAAATTAACTCTTTTTTCTAATTGCTCCCTCGAAATACTTTTTAATTTGATAACTTCAATAATTACATCTGATAAGTTTCTATAATATTTTTTTGCAATGCTTTTAATTTCTCTTTCGTTTTTATCAGGAAAAGAATTTCTTAAATTTTTAAAGACAACTTTTTTACGATAACAAAAAACATAATAAAGCTTAAAATAAAGAATATCAGAAATTATATAAATTATACTAAAAGGCAGAATTGAGATAAACCAGGCTAATGCCGAAAAACAATAATGGTATATAAACATAAAGAAAAAAGTATAATAATTTGAAAATTTTTAAAATACAAATATAAATTCATTATTTAATAAATAAATATATTAATATTAAAAATTTCAATAAATTTGTTTTTAAGATGTTCATACTAAAATAAATATATCGCCCTTTCAAGGCTTATAACTTATGTACAGTTTGCTTTACTACAAATATTTCGTCCTTTCAAAACTTATCTTCACCAATTATAGTATGGAATATTAACAGATTTAAGAATATAGAAGACACAAAATATTTATAAAAACAAAAAAATATCACAGAGCCAAGCTGCAAACTGGCAATATATTTAGAACTCCTGACCCTTAAATTGATTATTAGTCATTTATTACAATTTGTTCGTAAAATACAATTGTTGGCACTTCTCAATACAGATTTGTTAACTTGAAGAACTTATATCAAGAACTTGTACACACAAATATTTAATGATATGTATATCAACACATAGGCAAATTGTTTACCAAGGAGTTGTTTTTTGTATTAATGGCAAAAAAAATGACATGAATTTGTACTACAAAGCAAACTACGATAAGACAGGAGTTCTGATATTTAGTGTTCCTAAGTCTTGTTCTGGACGTTTTCTTATCAAAAACTTATATTTCTATAAATTTCCATACAGACACTAAATAAAGTCCGTCCATAAAG
>CAYNBX010000124.1:0-5822 GCA_964395505.1 uncultured Bacteroidales bacterium
AGGTATTAATAAAAAACTCTAAAAATCAAGAATGTTTTCTGTTAAATAGAAATACATAATTATAAATAAGTATTTTAGTTTTAAATTTACTATTATTCATTAATAAATTATCCTTGGTAAATAATACTTACTATAAACATTAAAAGTTTAACATTAATAGATTTTCAAGCAGGTAAACGAAATACAATATATATTTAGTATATTTACTGGTGTTGTGGTTTTTTCATAATAGCAAATATTTCTATTGCATATCCAATTAATACTAAAATTGGTGCAAGAGTCAGTCTTCTGAAATCAAAAATTTTATAACTAAATACATTTGGGTCTTTAGAACCTCCTCCTATCATCAATATAAATCCTATAGCAATAAATCCTATCCCTATTAGTAAGAGTTTATAATTTTGTTTTCCAAATAAAAAATCATCTTTGTTTTGCTCAATTGTTTTTTGTTTTCTGCTAACAGGCTCAGCAGCTGTTCTATATTTGTCGTGAACGGACTTAGCAAGTTTTTTCTTTGCCTCAATTTTTTTTGTCTTTTTCATTTAAAAAATTATTAACAAATTTATTTTTACATTTATTTTAATAATATAATCTATCAGTTTTTATTTTCAAATATTTTCTTACAGCAAAAAAAGTAGATACCCAGGAAAAAAATATTCCGAGAAAAAATATAAGACCAAATAGTCTTAAAAAAAGATTAACATCTTGAAAATCTATTAATTCTGGAATTTGTTTTTGCAAAAAATACACTACTCCAATTAGCAGTAATGCTGCAATAAAAGTTCCATAAAGACCGTACAAAATTCCTTTAGTCACAAAAGGTTTGCGAATAAAATGTTGAGTAGCTCCTACTAACATCATACTTTTTATTATAAACCTTTTGGAATATACAGAAAGACGGATAGTATTATTTATCAATGCGATAGCAATGATTAGCAATAAAGCACTAAATCCAAAAATAATAATACTTATTTTTCTTATGTTCCTATTAATAAGTTGTACTAAAGATTTCTGATAAAATACTTCTTTTACATTTTTGTTTTTTAGCAATTTTTTTTCAATAACAGAGAGGCTATTAATATTAGCATATTCAGCTTTGAGACGAACATCAATAGATGGGAGAAGAGGATTATACCCTAAAAACCCAACAAAATCTTCACCGAGGTCTTTTTTCAATCTTTTGGCTGCTTCTTCTTTAGTAATATATTCAGTAGATTTTACATAATTTGAGGCATCTAAAGTTTTTTGAAGTTTTATAATTCTTGCTTCTTTAACATCTTTTTTCATTATTATTGAAAAACCAATATTCTCTTTAACATAATCTGAAATATTTTTTGCTTGAAATATTAGCAAACCTAAGAGTCCAAGCATAAATAATACTAAGGATATACTGACAACAGTTGTAATATAAGAAGTCTTAATTCGTCTTTTATTATATTTATTTTCTTTCCCTGACATTGAATAAAAATGAAAACAGCTAAATTATAAAAAAATAACTAAGTATTTAAAATAATTTTTCCAGTATATAACGTGATTTCAGAGACTATTATTTTTTAAGGTAATAAGAGTAACTTCACTTTGACTGTTAAATCTTAAAGGTATTCCAGACACACCACATCCTTGACTTGTATAGCCTTTCATTTTATTAAAACTCCATTTACCTTTAAAAAATTGTTTCCCTTCAAATTGATGTGTTATCAGTGGTATTCCACCGGGTAAACAAATTTGTCCTCCGTGAGTATGTCCGCATAAATATAATCTATAACCATTATTCGCTGCATCATTATACAGCTCGGAAGTATGGACCAAAGCAATTTTAAATCCATCAATATTATCTTCAAGTGCATTTACAGCCTGGTCAGTATAATAATAAAAAGGGTCATCTGTACCTGTTATAGCTATCTTTTCGTTTCCTCTCTTGATAAAAACTGTTTCGTTTATTAACAATCTTAAATGTAAATAATCTTCATAATCTGCCATTAAATAAGTATCGTGATTACCCAAAATAGCTAAAGTTCCATCCTTTGCTTTTATTGTTTCAGCAATTTTTTTCATAGGTTTTAAAATATTTTTAAAGCCCCCATGCGTATCCCTTCTATAATCTCCTGTTAAAACACACAAATCATAATTCAGATTTTTTATCCTTTCACAAATAATGTCTTCTAAACCTTCTATGCAACCTATATGAAGGTCAGATAAATGAAGAATTTTGTATCCATCAAATGATTTAGGTAGATCATCAAAATCAAATTCAACTTTTTTTACCATAACATTCATTGCATTGCCATAACCTTTTTGATAGTAATTAAAAACTTTTAAGAAAAAAGCAAAGATATGCACTGCACGACTAAATAATGTCCAATGGCTTTTACTCTTTTTTCCACTTCGTTTATGCTTAAATTTATCTGCCTCTAACACTGAACGTGTATAAGCCCATGTTTTTCTTTTTTCTATTTGTTTTTCTGTTAATTTTAAATCCATTTTTATTACATTATAAAAAATTAATATTATGATGAAAGCTATTTGTATAAATTTATTACTATCTATTGCAAAATAGTTCTTCTATCTTATTATTGAGGGGAATGATTAATATCTAAATACAAATTTAAAAACAACGAATATAAAAGCAAAAATATACATTGATAAAGATGTTTTTTATACAAAAGCAAAAAAATTATGATAGTTTTTCTAAATTCGCAGTTTGAAATTATTAAAAATAATAATTAAAAAATAAATGGATTATAATTTCAAAGAGGTAGAGGGAAAGTGGCAGAAATACTGGAAAGAGCATAAGACTTTTAAAGCTGAAAATATTTCAAATAAGCCAAAATATTATGTCTTAGATATGTTTCCTTATCCTTCAGGAGCAGGTTTGCACGTAGGGCATCCTTTAGGTTATATTGCATCTGATATTTATTCAAGATATAAACGTATAGAAGGCTTTAATGTGTTACATCCTATGGGATTTGACGCTTATGGCTTACCAGCAGAACAGTATGCAATACAAACAGGGACTCATCCTGCTGTTACTACCAAAAAAAATATTGAACGTTATAAAAAACAATTAAATAAAATTGGTTTTTCTTTTGACTGGGATAGAGAAGTCCAAACTTCTAACCCACATTATTACAAATGGACACAATGGACTTTTATTCAATTATTTAAACATTGGTTTAATAAAAAAACACAAAAAGCAGAGCCAATTTCTTTATTAATTAAGGAATTTGAAAACAGGGGCAATAAAAATGTTAAAGCTTCAGTAACACGAAATTGGTTCAAAAGTATTAAAATAAATTCTTTTAATATTGATGAAGACTGGGATGGTATTTTTTCTGCTGAGCAGTGGAAAGCATTAACAGAAAAAGAGCAGCAAGATATTTTAATGAATTATCGTCTGGCTTATCTTTCAGATACAATGGTTAATTGGTGTCCTAAGTTAGGAACCGTGCTTGCCAATGATGAGGTGAAAGAAGGCATCTCAATAAGAGGAGGATTTCCTGTACAACGAAAAATGATGCGTCAATGGCTGCTAAGAATAAATGCTTATGCACAACGCTTACTGGACGGATTAGGTCAAATAGATTGGTCTGATTCAATTAAAGAAATTCAGAGAAACTGGATTGGTCGTTCACAAGGTGCAATGATAAATTTTCAACTCTCTTCTTACTCAAACTCAGTCTCAAAAGAAAAATTTAAAGAACAAAATTCTAAAAAATCAACTGTAGAAAAACCTCTTAAAATTGAAGTTTTTACAACAAGACCTGACACTATATTCGGCGCAACTTTTATGATACTTGCTCCTGAACATGAATTGATTGAAAAAATAACAAAGCCAGAGTATAAGGAATCAGTAATTAACTATGTTCAGAAATCTAAAAATCGATCTGAAAGAGAACGTTTAGCTGAAGTAAATAATATCACTGGAGTATTTACTGGTGCTTATGCAGTAAATCCTTTTACAAAGAAAGAAATTCCAATATGGGTTGCTGATTATGTACTTTCAGGATATGGAACCGGGGCAATTATGTCTGTGCCTGCTCATGACAGCCGTGACTATGCCTTTGCTAAATATTTTAATCTGCCCATAATTGAGGTAATCAAAGGCGGGGATATTAGCAAAGAATCTTATGATTCAAAAGAAGGGTTACTAATTAATTCTGATTTTCTTAATGGACTTAAAGTAAATGATGCAATAAAAATGATGATTAATAAGATAGAGGAGATGGGCATTGGTTATGGTACGATAAATTATCGGTTGAGGGATGCGATTTTCAGTCGTCAGCGTTATTGGGGTGAACCTTTCCCTGTTTATTATAAAGATGGCATTCCTTATATGTTAGATGAGAGCAAGCTCCCACTTGAACTTCCTGAAGTTGATGCTTATTTACCCACTGAAAAAGGCGAGCCTCCACTAGCGAGAGCAAAAAATTGGAAAACTGATGAGGGCTATCCTTTAGAATGTAATACTATGCCAGGCTTCGCTGGTTCCAGCGGCTATTACCTTAGATATATGGACCCCTGGAATGATAAGGAATATTTTTCAAAACAAGCAAATAATTACTGGCAAAATGTTGATCTTTATATTGGCGGCTCAGAACACGCTACAGGTCATTTAATTTATTCTCGCTTCTGGAATAAGTTTTTGTATGATATTGGTCTTGCTTGCAAAGATGAACCTTTTAAAAAACTTATTAATCAAGGAATGATACAGGGGCGCTCTAATTTTGTTTACAGAATTAAAGGAACTAATAAATTCGTTTCATACAATCTAAAAGATAATTATGATACAACTCCAATACATGTTGATATTAATATTGTTGATAATGATGTTCTGAATATAGATGCATTTAAAAAATGGCAGAAAGATTTTGCTGATGCTTCATTTATCCTTGAAAATGGAAAATATATATGTGGTTATGAAGTTGAGAAAATGTCTAAATCACTTTATAATGTGCAGAATCCTGATGATTTGATAGAAAAATATGGAGCAGATACCTTACGTATGTATGAAATGTTTTTAGGACCTCTTGAACAAGCAAAACCATGGGATACTCACGGAATAGAAGGCGTTTCTCGTTTTATAAAAAAATTATGGCGTCTTTATCATGATGATGAAAATAAATTTTGTGTCTCAGAAAATATTCCTACAAAAGAAGAATTAAAAATTTTACATCAAACTATAAAAAAAGTTCAGCAAGACACAGAACGTTTTTCTTTTAACACAGCAGTAAGTTCTTTTATGATCTGCGTTAATAAACTATCTGATTTAAAATGTAATAAAAGAGCAATACTTGAGCCACTCGCAGTATTAATTTCTCCTTATGCTCCTCATATTGCAGAAGAATTATGGCATTTATCAGGAAATAATGGCAGCATAAGTTATGCTAAATTCCCTGAATATAAAGAAGAATATATTAAAGAAGATACTTTTTTATACCCTGTTTCTTTTAACGGGAAACTAAGGTTTAAAATTGATTTACCTGTTGATATGACTAACGATGAGATAGAGGAAACTGTGCTTTTAGCTAAAGATGCCCAAAAATGGATAAAAGGTAAAATTATTAAAAAAGTAATTATAGTTCATAAAAAAATTATAAACATTGTGATTTAATCATATACTAAACAAACAGGAAATTAAAATTTGCAAAAAAATAAAATTGGAAACCGAAGTCAGTAACTTCAGAACTTCTGACCTTTCGCAGTTGTAATTGTCGTCAAATTTTGGATTAGTATTTATCTAAAGCAAAACCTGTCGGAACTTTGAAATAATAATATAAAATTCTGAACGAACTTTATCTATACAGGTTCAATTGATTTTGATT
>CAYNBX010000125.1:0-5736 GCA_964395505.1 uncultured Bacteroidales bacterium
AATTTGAAACTAGAAATTAGAAATTGGGAAAACTTACTTTTAGCAGCATAATTTCTAATATCTAATATCTAATTTCAAACATTACTAATATTTTTTTATAAGGTAAATGATTAATAATGAGCTACCTACAATAAACAGATGAAACAATATTTAGATTTATTAAATCATGTTTTAACAAATGGAGTTAAAAAAGGAGACAGGACAGGTACAGGGACAATTAGTGTTTTTGGCTATCAGATGAGATTTGATTTGAAAAAAGGATTCCCGTTACTTACTACAAAAAAATTACATCTGCGTTCTATTATTTATGAGCTGCTTTGGTTTTTAAAAGGTGATACAAATATTAAATTTCTCAATGATAACAAAGTAACAATTTGGGACGAATGGGCTGATAAAAATGGAGAGCTGGGTCATATTTACGGATACCAATGGCGTTCATGGCCAACTACTGACGGAAAGCATATTGACCAAATATCTAAAGTAATAAATGAAATAAAAACCAATCCAAATTCAAGAAGACTAATTGTAAATGCCTGGAATGTTGGTGAACTTAATAAGATGGCTTTGCCTCCCTGTCATATACTTTTTCAATTTTATGTTGTAAATAAAAAATTGTCTTGCCAGCTTTATCAACGAAGTTGTGATATTTTTCTCGGTGTTCCTTTCAATATTGCATCTTATGCTTTGTTAACAATGATGGTTGCACAGGTAACAGACCTTGAATTAGGTGAGTTTATTCATACTCTTGGCGATGCACATATCTACCTTAATCATATTGAACAGGTTAAATTGCAATTAACAAGGAAACCTTATCCTTTGCCAACAATGAAAATAAATCCTGATATTAAAAATATTTTCGATTTTAAATATGAAGATTTTAAGTTAGAAAACTATATTGCACACCCCCATATCAAAGGAAAAATATCAGTATAATAAAAACAAATAAATTATATTAGCAATAATTTTCTGATAAAATTAAAAATACTTTTTTCGTTTTTTTTAAATATAAGACTATGATTTCAATAATAGTAGCTATAGCTGAAAATAATGCAATAGGGAAAAATAATCAATTGTTATTGCATATACCCGGAGATTTAAAACGTTTTAAAAAATTAACGACAGGACATACTGTTATAATGGGAAAAAATACATTCAAATCATTACCAAAAAGACCATTACCAAACAGAACAAATATTGTTATATCAGATAATAAAAATGATAAATTTCAAGGCTGTATTATGGCTTATTCTATTAAAGATGCTTTAAGTAAATGTAAAGATGATGAAGAAAATTTTGTTATTGGAGGAGGTTCAATATACAAGCAATTTTTAAAATATGCTGACAAGCTTTATATCACAAAAATACATAAGTCTTTTCAAGCAGATACTTACTTCCCTGAGATAAATTATAAAGAGTGGAACTTAATTTCAAAAGAAGATTTTTCTTTAGATGAAAAAAATTCTTATTCTTTCTTGACTTTTGTCAGATAATTTTGTAATTTCACAGTTAAATTTTCCCTATTTATTAATTTATTAAATTTTAATCTATGAAGAAATATGTGCTTATTCTATTTGTTTTTTTATCATTGTTATTTTTATTTAGTTGTGATTTAAATAATGATAATAATGGTGATGGAGGAGTATTGACATACATTACAGAGATAAGATATGGAGTTTCTGTTCAATTTGTATCTGAGAGCAGTAATGCTAAAGACGGCATAGAAAATGTTGAAAATGTTACAATGGAAGTTACAGGCCCTGATTCTGCTCTTGTAAGGACAATAAGTGGTTCTACTGATTTTGATGTAGATAATGGCTTTATTTGTCTTGATTTAGTTTCTGATGTAAGTCCTTCAGAATCTAATCCTGTATTTTTTAATATTGTCGCAAAAGCTCCTGGCTACCTAACTACAATCCAACCAGTTTGTATTGTAGATACTAATTTTCAAATATTAGTTGTTAATATGGTTAATTTTAATGACCTTCCTGAAGGTGCATCTTTGAAACAACAAAGTTTTAATGTTGGTGATAGTGGACTTGGCGAAGAAGTTATAATAGAAACGCCTTTAGATAACAAACAAGAAGGAGCAAAAGTAAAGTTTGAAAAAGGTACTAAATTTCTTGATGAAGATGGGAATCCTATAACAGGAAATATTACTGCTACAATAGTACATTTTGATAATCGTTCAGAAGCTTCTTTAATTAATTTTCCTGGGGGTTATACTGCTTATTCAGCAGAAGACAGCCTTGGTAACAAAATGGATCCAATAGTGTTTCTAACTGCAGGTTTTATGTCTATGGATTTTGAATCTGAAAGCAAAACAAAAATTGAGAGTTTTTCTAAACCTATGGAAATGTCAGTAGGCTTAAATGATACTACTCATAATCCTGATTATGATGACCAGATAATACAAGAAGGTGAAAGTTTACCTGTTTGGGGTATGGATCCTGAAAATGGGACATGGAAGAATTTGGGTAATTCTAAAATTGAAAAATCTAACGATAAATATAAATATAGGTATCATTTTAGACATTATAGTTATCGCTGGTATCATTGGTGGCATGGTGGATGGTATAGGTGGTTTTGTTCTACACTCACAAAAATTGATATTCATTCTGATATTGCAAAAGGAAGCCCTTGTGATAATTATTACTATTGTAGGATTTTTACTTCTCATTTTGGAACTCAATGGAGAGGGTATAAAAGATTTTATGATGGTAATAAATTATATTTCACATTGTGGAATTACAACAATAATGATAACTTTTTGGCTTATTTAAAAGATAATTGGTTTTGGTGGTATTATGGCTGGGAAGGGACTGTGTTGGGACAAACAGGCTTATTTAATGCATGTACAGGCAATCCGCAGATGCAGATTCATCATCCACTTGTAAACCAATCTGTAGATATAACTGTTAGAGCATATTGTGCTGATAATCCGAATATAAATATTGCACCTTCTTTATTTGTTTATTTTCGTGAACCTGGTTCACATTGGGTATATTTAGGTTATGTTGACAAAGGACATATAGAAACTTGTAAATTAGTGCTCAATCATACTTATGAATTTGGAACCTGGTTTGACCACAAATGGTATAATGCTGATTTTACTTTTAATAAAGATACTTATTTCTGGGAGTTTTATCTGTCGCAGTCTTTCTGCGATCAACATTTATAAATTATTTTAAATGATATTTTAAATAAGGGCATTATTTTATTGATGTCCTTTTTTTTTACGTTTTATGTTTCTTTCTTTTAGCAGCAGGGAACAGAACATTATTTAAAATAAGGCGATAACCCGGGGAATTAGGATAAAGGTCAAGGTCAGTAGGTGGGTCGCCAACATAATGATAATAATCTTCAGGATCGTGTCCTCCGTAATAAGTCCATGTTCCTTTACCATATTCTCCATGAATGTAACGAGCTTCATTAGCTGCTTTATTTTCTCCCATTATCAAAACATTAGATTTAATATATTTTTCATTAAATGCAGTTGTTTGTCCCATAAATCCTTTTATTACTTTCGTATGATCCTGGCACAGCATACTAGGAACAGGATCCCATTTAGCTGAAAAATCAAATAAGGTAAAATAGTCATTATTTTTATTTACTTTACGAGTTTCTGTATCATCAATGGAAGAGATCTCGTATTCATAAGGATTAGTACATAATTTAAAGTTCTTAAATGCAAAGCTGTTATTATAATTAAGCTTTGATTGAGCATCAGGATCAGGTGGGTCGCCATCAAACATCACATCACATATATCTACTCCATCAGCTGCGAGAGCAACATCAAAACTGTCAGTAGCTGAACACATGGAAAACAAATAACCTCCACCTGCTACAAAATCTCTTATTTTTTTTGCAACAGCAAGCTTACACATAGAGACTTTTTTAAATCCCAACTTTCTTGCCATCTCTTCTGCTGCTCTTTGATTTTCCTTATACCAATCTGCATTTCTGTAAGCGGCCCAGAATTTTCCATACTGACCTGTGAAATCTTCATGATGTAAGTGTAACCAATCATACAGAGGAAGAACGCCATTAAGAACTTCTTCGTCATAAACTATATCGTAAGGTATTTCAGCATAAGTCAATACTAAAGTAACGGCATCATCCCAGGGTTGTTTGTTTTTAGGAGAGTAAACTGCAATTTTAGGCGCTTTTTGTAATTTTATCTCATCCATATTTACTTGCGGGTCTGCAATTTTTTGTAAAATCGCTGTTGATTGAACATCAGCTATAACCTGATATGAAACCCCTCTTATTACACATTCATTTTCAATGAGCTTGTGATATTTACTCATAAAGCTGCCTCCACGGTAATTTAATAACCAACTAACCTCAACATTCTGTTCTAGTGCCCAATAAGCAATACCATAAGCCTTTAAATGATTCTTCTGAGTATTATCCATAGGAATAAGTATATATGCAGCTTGAAGAGTTGAAAAACATATAATTAAAAAACTTATTAATATTAAACGCTTCATAAATTAATTTTTTTATTATTGTTCGATTAAATAATTATTAGCAATATATTTTAATATACTAAAGTAGTCTAAATTCCTTAAACAAAATAATCACCCGGCACGATTTAAACTTAATAAGTCCATAATAAATCCCCAGCACAATTTTAAGTCGTACTACTGAATTATCAATAACGATTTAGTCAATCTTGCAAATTTAATTTTTCATACTTTTGTGTTGTTGCCATTTTATTTTGACCTCCTTTTGTGTTAAATTTTTAACTCATTTTCGGTCAATATATTTTAGGCAATGACAAAAAATGGAATAATAAAGTCTTTTTTACGTATAATTCCAAAATTTATTTTCAGCTAAAACTTTTGCAGATTCAAATATTTTATGTGCTGATTCCATTCTGTATTTAGTATATTCTTTCCTTTCCTCAAAATTCGGCTTTTTCAACAACAGCTGTTTTCATACCTAATTGTAAGGCTCTGATAGCAGCAACGTAATAGCCGGGACAGCTACCTACTATTATAATATTGTAAATCATAATTTAATGTTTTTATATAATTTTTTTAAAAAAAACTTGCTATATAAAAAATATATATACTTTTGGAACGTTTTAGTAAAACAGTCGAATAGTCTAAAGAAAACTAAAAAGATGAAAGCAAAAGATGAAATAAAAGGAACCTTTATTAATGTTGCAGGTAATATATTCAGCAAATTTGGTTTTAAAAAAACCACAATGGATGATATTGCAGACGCAGCAAAAAAAGGTAAAAGTTCTATTTACTATTATTTTGAAAGCAAAGAAGAAATTTTTAAAGCTGTTGTTGAAAAGGAAGCAGCAATTCTTGAGAAAAAAATTTTAAATGAGATTAATAAAACAGATAATCCAAAAGAAAAAATTAGAACATACATTCTTGTTAGAATGAAAGGGATTAAAAGCCTGGGGAATTTCTATAATGCGTTAAAAAATGATTATTTAAGTTCTTTTGAATCAGTCGAAAAATTAAGAATTAAATACGACAAGGAAGAGCACAATATTATTAAAAACATGCTTCAAGAAGGTATAGAAAAAAATGTTTTTAAGATAAAAAATACCGATAGAACTGCAAAGGCAATAGTAACAGCTATGAAAGGATTAGAAATACCTCTTATTATCAGCGATAATAAACATAAAATTGAAGACCGTTTAGACGATTTTTTAGATATACTTTATTATGGAATATGTAAACATTAATTAGTGTTTGTCCATAATGTCCGATT
>CAYNBX010000126.1:0-5702 GCA_964395505.1 uncultured Bacteroidales bacterium
AATGAAATAAAAAAAGGTATTAACCCTTTTAACGGTTTCTTATTTTATTATCTCTTAAATTCGCAAACTACTTTGTTATAAAAATTTGAAATATGTGTCATTGTTGACGCAGCAAAGCGAAGAGCATCGCGGACGCAGCCCTTGTTATGAATAGAAGGTCTAAGCGAGCATTCCCAACAATGTCATTATGTTTGGCTTTGCATAAGATTTAGTTTGCAGATATAAGGTTATATATGACTTTTTAAACCATACTCATATATTTAATTTTTGTAATTTTGTGCTCAATTTTTTGCAGAAAGTAAACTAATATCAAAGAAAATAAGAAATTAAAAAAAATATTTTGAATTTAAGAATAAAATAAATTTATATAATGGATGAAGTAATTAATAAAATAAATAAGCTTGCTGAGAAGTATAAAAATTATACTGCGAACAATCTTTCCAGATTAGTTAAGATAAAATCTCTCAGCAAGGAGGAAAAAGAAGTTCAGACAGAACTAAAAAGGCAAATGGAGGAAGCTGGTTTTGATGAAGTAAATATTGATGGCCTGGGCAATGTAATTGGAAGAATTGGCAAAGGTAAAAAAATATTGGCAATAGATGCGCATGTTGATACTGTTGATTTTGGTAACATTTATGACTGGGATTTTGACCCTTTATCAGGAGAAATAAAAGATGGCTTTGTTTATGGCAGAGGTTCTGTTGACCAGAAAGGTGGTGCTGCGAGTTTTGTTACTGCCGGGAAAATTTTAAAAGATTTAGACTTTGATAAAGACTTAACTATTTATTTCACTGGAACTGTGATGGAAGAAGATTGTGATGGACTTTGCTGGAAATATATTATTGAACAAGATAAAATAAAACCTGATTTTGCAATAAGTACTGAACCAACTAACTTAAATATTTATAGAGGTCATAGAGGAAGAATGGAGATAGAAGTTACTTTCAAAGGTTTATCAGCACATGGTTCAGCTCCAGAAAGAGGTAAGAATGCAATTTATATGGCTTCTAAAGCTTGTCTGGAAATTGAAAAATTAAATGAAAGATTAAGATATGATGAGTTTTTGGGTAAAGCTAGTGTAACTGTATCTGAGTTCATTTCAGGCAGTCCTTCTTTATGTGCTGTTTCTGACTATGCAAAAATTCATCTTGACAGAAGACTTACCTGGTTAGAGACAAAAGAGTCTGCTGTTGCTGAAATTAAAGAGATAGTGAAGGATATGGACGCAAAAATAGAGGTTTTATTTTATGAAGGAACTGCTTATACAGGACTAAAATATGGAATGGAGAAATACTACCCTACGTGGAAAATTCCTGAAAATCATAAAGTGATTAAAACAGGCGTTGAAGTCTTTAAAAAGCTTTTCAAAAAAGAACCTTTAATAGATAAATGGACTTTTTCCACTAACGGAGTAATGATAAATGGTTTTTATAAAATTCCAATGTTAGGTTTTGGACCTGGAAATGAAATTTACGCGCATGCTCCAAACGAAAAAGTCCCTGTAAGTGATTTGGTTGCAGCTTCTGCTTTTTATGCTGCTTATGCTTACAAGATTGCTGAAATATAAATTGCCTAATCTAAAGAAACATTTTATCAAAATTAAGAATTATGATTATTTACAATGATTTATTAGAAGAAATTAAAACTCATAAGACAAATCTTTTTCAAAAAGATTTTTTATTAACATGGGAAAAGACAAAAGAAGAATTAGAACATATTCTTGATACAGCTCAGGCAATAAAATATCTGTATGAAAATAATATCTCAGTTAGATGTTTTGACTCAGGTCTTGCCATTTCGCAGTTCAGGGATAAGTCCACAAGAACCAGGTTTTCTTTTTCATCTGCAGCTAACTTATTGGGGCTTGAAGTTCAGGACTTAGAAGAGAGCAGGTCGCAAATTGCACACGGAGAGACAATACGCGAGACAGCAAACATGATTTCTTTTCTAACAGAAATAATTGGCATACGTGATGATATATATCCAGGCCAGGGTGATTCTTATATGAGAAAAGTAGGTGCAGCACTTGATGATGGCTTTAAAGAAGGAGTATTATACCAACGTCCTGGTATCATTAATTTGCAGTCTGACATTGACCATCCAACACAATCTATGGCTGATTTACTTTATTTAAAAAATCATTTTGGTTCATTAGAAAATTTAAAAGGTAAAAAAATTGCAGTAACCTGGGCATATTCCCCAAGTTATGGGAAACCACTCTCTGTGCCACAAGGTATTATAGGTCTGATGACTCGTTTTGGAATGGAAGTTGAACTTGCTCATCCTGAAGGATATGATTTGATGGAAGAAGTTATCGAAATCGGATCAAAAAATGCTGCTGAAAATGGAGGAAGCCTCAAAATAACCAATAATATGGATAGAGCTTTTGAAAATGCTGATATTGTATATCCTAAAAGTTGGGCATCTTATCAAATAATGAAAGAAAGAACAAAATTGTTAAAAAGCAATGACCAACAGGGATTAAATGAGCTGGAACGAAAATGCCTTGCTGAAAATGCAAATCACAAAGACTGGGAATGCAATGAAGAAAAAATGAAACTGACAAAAAATAGAGAAGCTTTGTATATGCACTGCTTACCTGCTGATATTTCTAATATTTCCTG
This sequence comes from uncultured Bacteroidales bacterium, assembly GCA_964395505.1. GTDB lineage: Bacteria > Bacteroidota > Bacteroidia > Bacteroidales > AUK083 > AUK083. The sequence continues at coordinate 2,625 of CAYNBX010000126.1, forward strand.
TAAAAATGGCGAAGTTCAGGATACTGTTTTTAATAAATATAGAACTCATTTATACAAACAAGCAAGTTATAAACCTTTTATTATTGCAGCTGTGATAATAACAAACCGTTTTAAGGATACAGGAAAATTATTTGAAGTCTTAATGAATAAAAGAATAACGCGGATAAAAATCTGATAAATTTTATTTTCAAAAGTAAAGTAATGTCAATAAATCCTTTAGATTTAGAAATCTAATGGATTTGACCATTGGATAATATTCTACGGCATTCTTACAATTCTATTCTTTTTGAATTAATAAAGAGTGTTAAACATCCAATTACCTGATGTGGAGAAAAAATAAATTTATATCATCTTTTCTTAATCAATAAAATGATAAGAAATATGATTAATATAAAAGCAATTCCAGGAAGTATTTTAAGTAATATAAATTTATTAACTTTTATAAAATGATTGTGCTCTTTGCTCCTTTCTTTTAAACTATCATTATTAATCACACTATTATTTTTCAAACTATCTTTAAATTCAATTAACTTCTTATCAATCAAAAGTGAATCATATAATTTAGAATATAACTCAATATATTTATCTGCATTTTCAAAATCATTTATTGCTGCATAAGTCATTGCTAATTGTTTATAATTATTCTGCATTTCAGGTTTTGCACCTATTTTTTTTGCAATTGCAAGGCTTTGATTAAAATATTCAATAGCTTTTTGATTATCTTGTTTTTTCCTTAAATTTATTCCTATCAAAGTAAAAATACCTGCAGTGTTTTTCTTATCACATAGTTCTTCATTAATCTTTAATACCTGAAAATACAAATCATTTGCCTTATCTGTCTTGCCTTCTTTTTCATAAATCAAACCTATATTTCTTAAACATGAAGCCATACCTTCTTTATCTGATAAACCCCTTCTTATTAAAAATGATTTAGTTAAATCTTTTAAAGCAATTTTATATTTTTTTTCTTCAATATTTATTGAACCTATATTATTTAAACATATAGCTTTGCTGTATAAGTCGTTAACTTCTTCTGAAAGTGTTAAAGCTTTATTATAAAGAGATATCGCCTGCTTGTAATAACTTTGAGTTTTATAAATATCACCAATATTTATTAATCCGATAATTATTCGTTCCTTGTTATTATTTTTTTTATCAATATTCAATGATTTTTTAAAATATTCTATTGACTTAGAATATTCAGCTTTATACATATAAACTATTCCAATATTATTTAAAGTATTGGATATTCCTATAACATTCCCGTTTTTCCTTTTTATTTTAAGTGATTTATTATAGTATTTTAAAGATTCATTGTAATTGCCTAAATCAAGGAATATTAAGCCGATATTATTGTAACAGCTTGCAATACCCTTTTCATTATTTATTTTTTCAAATATTCCCAGAGCCTCAAAATAACATTGTTTAGCTGTATCAGTATTGCCAATAAGATAGTTTATTGAACCGATATTCCTTAATGAAGTTGCTATACCTTTTTCATCATTAATTTGTTTTGAAATCTCCAATGCTTTTTCAGCATATTTCATTGACTTATCTCTGTCAGAATATTTATATGCATTATATAATTTATTTAAAATTGAAATTTTTTGTTCTTTAGATGCTGTGCCTAATTTTTGTTGTAGAGAATCTATTCCAATTTGAGCATAAATAAAAAAAGGAAGAAATATAAAAATTATATTAAATGCCATTAATTTTTTATATGATATTTTAAGGTTCTGTAATTTCAATGTTTAAATGATATTTAAATATATAATAATTTTAATTTTATTCGTTTTAAGCTTTAAAAGTATCCTTGCTCATTTTAAAGTATAAAAAACTCATTCAACTTATTTAACTTTAAGATAAGGAGAAACTTTTTTATATAAGCCATCATAAATTAATTTCACATTTTTTATTTCTGCAACTGACTTATAATCCCCATGTTTTTCTCTATAATTAAATAATGATTTAACAATATAATATTCAAAATACGGATGCTTTAAAAGTTTTTTAAAAGCAACAGTATTTATATTAATCTTTCTTATTGAATCTTTATTAACTGTAATTGAATTTGCGAACTTATAATATCTAATGCTGTCCATTCCATACACTTCAAGCAATTGTTCTTTTTTGTAAAAGCCGCCTAACAAATTTCTGTATTTAATTATTTGCTTTGAAAAATATGAGCCAATGCCTCTTAATTTCATCAAATCAGCAGTATCAGCAGAGTTTATTTCAACAACAGGCTGTTTACTGCTATCATTAGAAATCACATTTTTTTTAATATTGTTAGAAAAGTTTTCAGGAATTGTTATATAAGGTTCTAAAACTTTATATTCTTTTTCTGTTATTCCATATATTTTTTTAAAATCCTCTTTTTTATAAAACTTTCCCCCTTTTGATTCATAATTCTTTATTATACTTATTTGCTTATCATCAAAACCTAAAGCTTTCCACTTGTCAACAGGCAAGTTGTTTGGGTTGAATGTAAACGGCTTTAATTTTCTTTCAATATTTATCTTCTTAGATTTTTTATTTTTAGTTTTTTTTATGCATATATAAGGTTCTAAAACTTTATATTCTTTTTCTGTTATTCCATATATTTTTTTAAAATCCTCTTTTTTATAAAACTTTCCCCCTTTTGATTCATAATTCTTTATTATACTTATTTGCTTATCATCAAAACCTAAAGCTTTCCACTTGTCAACAGGCAAATTATTAGGATCAAAAGAAAAAGGATTTAATTTTCTGTTCACATAAGATTCACTATAATTTTTATTATATTTTGAATCTTTATAAATTTTCTTTTCATTTTCATAAGTTTTTATTTCTTTTTCAAATTCAGAAAAATCAACTTTATCATTTACAAAAACATAAGGTAATATTAAATTATAAATAATTAATAAAAAAATAATACACATAAAAACAAAAATTCCTCTACGTTCCTTTTTACTGAATGAAAAGTAATCCTTGAACTGTTGATTCATTACAATTAATTTGTAAAATTTATTTAATGAATGAAAATAACTATTTAGTGTTTGTCCAGAATGTTAGTGTTTGATTCAGAATGTTCAAGTT
>CAYNBX010000127.1:0-5692 GCA_964395505.1 uncultured Bacteroidales bacterium
GTGTAAGTACATAGAAAATAATATGAACCATAATATTAAATGCTAAGAAAAATGGGAGGCATTAATAATTCCATAAAAACTTTTTTAAAACTAAAATTAATAATAGTCACAATATTACCTTATTCATTAAAATATCAGTAGAGCCATAAATTTCAGTTATTTATATTTTTTTGCTCCTACAAGTACATAACGTTTTTTCAAAGGTTTTTTATATTTATAAGATTTTGGAATAAAATCTTTGTTTTTACTTCGTTTTAATGATTTGTAAAATTTATTATGCTTTTGTCCATAACAAATAGCTTTTGAATTAGAACATGAGCTTAATATACTTATAAAAAATATACTTAATAGAATAAGAGTAATAATATGACTTTTTTTAAAAAATTTCTTTAACATAGATTATTTATATTTTTTGATTGATAAATTATTGAATTAATGTTTTATTTAGATAAATACATCTATGGTGTAAAAATAATTAAAATAATCATTGTTTTTCAAAATTTATAAGATATAATTATTATTATTTTTTTATTATTAATTATAATGTAATTATAATCAGCTTGTTACAAATAAAAAATAATTAAATTTGAAAAAAATAAATTTACAACAAATTATTTTATATTTTTGCCAAAGTGATGGTGTATTTATTTCGGATTCTAAGAAATAAATCATAATAGGGAATCAGGTGTAAAACCTGGACAGTTCCCGCTGCTGTAAGCTTTTTTGTGGAAAGATTAATCTTTTTTCCACAGCTTTTTGAAAACTTCTTGTCACTGTCCTTTTATTTTGGGATGGGAAGACTTTTAAAAAGAGAGTAAGTCAGAAGACCTGCCATTACATAAATCAATATTCAAAGCTTTCGGGATAAAAGCAAAGAGTAAATTTCTACTTTTCAATAAAAGTTTATTCAATGTTGTTTCCTGTAAGTTTTGAGGTATTATTAAATAATTTATTTTTTAACCTTAAAACTTTTTTAAAAATGAGAAAAAATCACTTTTTAACTGCTGTCATCTTAGCCATTTCATTGGCAGCAGGGGCACAATCAATTGTTGCTCAAACTTCGGTTAAGCAAGTTATTATTGCAAATGGAGGAAATTTTTCAGACACTTCTGATTATGTAAGCATTGCTGCTTATAATCCTGTTACACAAACAACAATGACGTTTGATACAATTTTCACTCAATCAGTTCAAGATGTGATTATTAATGGAAAATATGCTTATGTCGCAGCACAGGATTCTATTGTGAAATATGATATTGACAATTATTCAAGAGTTGCTGCTGCTGCTGTTTCCGGGACTCATAATTTAGCAATTTATAATGATCAATTAATTTTGAGCAGGCAATATCCTGTTGTTGAAAATTTTGTTCAGGTTTTTGATGTAAATGATCTTTCCTTTCTTTATTCCGTGCCTGAAGTTTCTGATGAAGCTGCTGGCATTGTCGTTGTCAGTGATACTGCTTATATTGCTGTTCCAGGTAGTTATTTGTCAACAGTAGGTAAAATTGCGGTAATAGATTTACAAAATCATACTTTTGTTAGAGAAGTTAATTTGGGGGAACAAGGTATAGGAATATCAAATTTGTATTCTGATGGTAACAAAATTTATACTGTGAATACAACACCCTGGGGAGGTTCAAAAGGAGCTATCACAACTTATAATATCAATAACCTACAATTTTCAACTAATGTTATTGATGTTGTTGTAGGTAAAGGTGTTTCTATTTATGGGGATACACTTTTTGTCGGTCTGAACCATGGAATTGGTTCTTATAATTTGATGTCTGATGAAATTATGGATACAACAATTATACCTGACCCTGGTTCTTCTAATTATATAAGTATTGCTGCTGCTGTTTTTGATAGTGTAAATAAAAATTTTTATGTAAGCACTACTGATTATTTTTCTTTTGGTGAAGGTAAAATTTACAATATAAGTGGAGATTCTATTGGAACTTACACAGCAGGTATTTCTCCCGAAGGTCTTGCTGTTGATTACAGAGATAATACTGGAATTATAGATACTCAAAATGATTTGTTATTAAGCATTTATCCTAATCCTGCAAATGAATATATTAATATTTCTATAAAAAACAATTTTGATAAAGGAGAATTATCAATTACTGATATTTCAGGAAGAGATGTTGAAAAATATGATTATACTAATTCTTCTGTAAATAATGTGTTGAGAATTCATGTTAGCAATCTTTCACGAGGTATTTATTTTGTAAAGCTGAAAACTTCACATAAACAAATTGTTAAGAAATTTATTAAATATTAATCTTATTGGATTCATAATAATCGTAATTTTATTAATTAATAGAGACAAGGCATACCTTATCTCTATTAATTAATATTCAAAATTTAAAATACTAACAAACAATGAGAAAATATTTGATATTTTGTTTATTGTTCTTCTCAATACATTTGTTTGCTCAAAATACTAATAGAGATTCCATTCGTCAATTATCACCTGTTAATATAAATGCTGTTAGACTGAACGATTTTTCAATAGGATTAAAAGTTGATAAAATTGACACTATAACTCTAAATCAATATAGTTCTTCATCTTTGTCTGATATTTTAATTACACAAACTCCAATATATATTAAAACTTATGGACAGGGGGGATTGGCAAGTATTTCTTTTAGGGGGACATCATCAAATCATACAGGGATTTTTTGGAATGGATTTAATATAAACTCTCCTAATCTTGGTATGACAGATATATCATTAATTCCTGTTTTTTTCTTTAAATCTATCGAAATTCAACACGGAGGCATAAGCTCTGTTTATGGAAGTGGAAATATTGGGGGAAGTATTCATCTGACAAATAATCCTGTTTTTAAAAATTATAAAAAAACCGATATTGGATTTTCAATAGGAAGTTTTAATGATTTAATGTCTGATTTCAAATTTACTAAGTCAAATAAAAAGTGGCATTCTACAACAGGAGTTATTATTCATAAACTTAAAAATAATTATAAATTTATAAACACTGAAAAATATGGCAAGCCTTATGAAAGATTGCAAAATGGAGAATTATTTCAATATGGTATCATACAAGAACTGTCAAAAAGATTATCCAAAAGTCAGTTTTTAAAAGCGAGTGTATGGTATCAACATTCTAAAAGGCAAATACCGCCAACAATGACAATGAGTTCAAGTAATGCATATCAAATTGACAGGACATTCCGCTCTTCAATACAGTGGAAGAAATATTTAAAAAAAGCTAGTTTTGTTACTCGTGCTGCTTTTATGGATGAATTTCTTCGTTATGTTAATGATTATAATGATTATGATATTTCAAATGATATTGATTCAAGATTTTATACTAAGTCAGTAATTGCTGAAATTCAGTTTAAAAAAAATATTAGAAATCATATAGAACTTAATGTGGGCTCTAATACATCTATTAATATTTGTGATACTAAGGCTTATGAAGGAGTAAAATATCAGAAACAGTTAGCAGCTTTTGCTTCATTAGTTAAGGATTTTCCTAAATTTCAATGGTCATATAACATTAATATTTATAAAGAATTAATAGATGATTATAAAGTTCCTTTTTCTCCTTCTATTGGATTGCAGGGAAAAATATGGAATTTTATTTATGCTAAATTAAATGTATCCCGAAATTATAGAGTTCCAACTCTTAATGATCGTTATTGGCAGCCCGGTGCTAATGAAAATTTGAAACCTGAAAAAAGCCTAAACCAGGAATCAAGTATTATTTTTAAATTCAATAAAAATCAAAAAATCCATTATTCTGAATTTTCTTTTACTTTATATAATTCATTGATTGATGACTGGATATTATGGTATCCTTTCAATGGAGACATCTGGAAACCCGAAAACATTCAAAAAGTTTGGGCAAGAGGAGCGGAAATACAAGGAAAGACTAAAATAAAATGTAAAAAGCTATTAATTAATATTTCAGAAGCTTACACATATTCAAAATCTACTAATCAAAAAAAAATATCAGATAATGATAATGCTTATAAAAAACAATTAATATATGTGCCTGAACATAAAGCTTTTATTACATTGAGATTTATTTACAGTAATATTATTCTTGAATATAATCAAACTTTTACAGGCAAAACTTATGTTACAAGAGATAACAAGGAGTATCTTAAAGGATATTCATTAAGTAATATAAAACTTAGTAAAAGATTTAATTTTAAAAAAAAATCAATTAAAATTCAATTTCATATAAATAATCTATTGAATAAAAATTATCAATCAATTCAATATTATCCTATGCCTGGTAGAGCTTTTAAGATTTCTGTTAATTTTAATCTCAAATGATTATTTATTTATAAATATTTTTAAAGATGAGAAAGATGAAATTATTAATATGTTCAGCACTAATAGTGTTAACATTTTTAATTAGTTGTACAAAAGAAAATAATGATAATCAAGTACCTGAATTAAAATATTCAAAAGGAGTATTTATTACTAATGAAGGGCCATTTCAAACTGGTACCGGAACAATAAGTTTTTTTAATAGAGACACAAAAGTCGTTGAGCAAAAAATATTCCAAAAAGTTAATGGGTATCCTCTTGGAAATATTGTGCAATCAATGGAAATATTTAACGGCAAAGCTTATATTGTTGTAAACAATGCTAATAAAGTAGAGGTAGTAAATGCAGGGACTTTTGAATCAATTTGTACTATTAATAATTTGACTTTGCCCCGATATTTTCTAAGTATTAATCCTGACAAAGCTTATATCTCATGTTGGGATAATAATGTTGCTGTAATTGATTTAAATAAAAATAAAGTTATTAAAGAAGTCCCGACAAAAACAGGCCCTGATAAAATGTTAAAAGTTGATGATAAAGTTTTTGTCCTGAATGCAGGTGGTTTTAGTATTGACAGTACAATAACTGTTATTGATTGTAATTCTGATACAGTTATTACAACAATACAGGTTGAAAAGAAACCAACAGGCATACAACTTGACAAGAAAGGTAAAGTCTGGGTAATATGCTCAGGTAGAGGCTGGAATGGATATCCCCAGTCAAACGATACCAAAGGGCATTTAATTTGTATTAATCCTTATGATTTTTCTATTGAAAAAGATATTCCATTCTTTTCAAAAACCGAACATCCTGAAGAACTTATAATAAACAAATTGAAAAATAAATTATATTACAACGATATAGACGGAGTGTATGAATTTGATATAACTTCAAATGAATTGAATAAAACACCTTTAATAAAACGAAATAAAATGTTTTATGGTTTAGGTTTTGATAATATTGATAATTATATTTATGCTTCAGATGCAATGGATTATGTGCAAAATGGCTGGGTTTTCATATATAATCCGGATAATGGGGAGATTGTAGATTCAATCAAAGTGGGTATAATTCCAGGTGAATTTTGTTTTAAATAAAAATATTTGGATTTTTAGTTCTACTGTTATTTTAATGACTGCAGTGTTTTTATTGTAATGGTGGAATGTATGATTGGATGCATTATGGACAAACACTATTTGGTTTTATACTCTACAAATAATAATTTTTTTTTAAATCTGTGGTAGTACTATATTTTTATATTTTTTTAATTTTGTTTAATTATTTTTAATCAGTGGAATTAATTTATTTAAAACTATTATGAGATGAAACATCCTGCTAAGTGTTGGAGCAGGCTGTGACCAAAGAGATTTTGGATTTTAGATTTAAT
>CAYNBX010000128.1:0-5681 GCA_964395505.1 uncultured Bacteroidales bacterium
TTCTCTTTGGTCATGGATGTTTCATATCATTTTTATGTAGATTTTATATTATTATAAATTTATAATAAGAAACATAAATAAATAAAATTCCTTAGCTTTTACAAATTTATTTTAAATAAGTAGCAGCTAAGGAATTAATATAGAAAGCAAAAAATATTATTTGAAGATATAAGAGCTAAATTTATTTTTTCTTATTTTTTTTATTTTTCTTATCAACAGCATAAACAGCATACTTCTTTTTTAGTTCCTTAGGTAAAAATTCGAAGAAGGTATCGCCCCTAAGTCCTAATCGTAAAGTCTCTAAAGGTATCAACTCTTTAGGAGGAATGTTACCTAAATTTACATTAGCTCCAAATTTTTTTATAAACCAAACCTGTTGTGATTTTTTCGGTGCTTCCCATATAATTTTTTCTTGTTGAACTTTAGATAATATCTTATTTATAAGAGCAACATGAGCTTTACCGCTTGGTCTATAAATACCTACAGTGCCGCTTTCTCTTGCCTCAGCAATTACAAAGGATGAACCAGCTTCTAATTCTGTATCCATCATTTCAATCCATTTGTTGGGTTCAATAATAATTCCTGCTTGTTTGGAACCAACCTCTGAAAGTACTGTGTATCTTTTTGACAATTTTTCAATGTACTTACATTTCTCTTCATGTTCAATTTTCATTGAACCATCTGAAACTTCAACTGAATCAATGCCAAATTCATCAAGGAAATTTCTATATTCATCAAATTTATTTCTTACGATAAATGCTTCAAATAATGTACCTCCAACATAAATTTTAATATTAGCTTCTTTGTAAACTTTAATTTTCTTTTTAAGGTTATTTGTTATTGCTGAAGTTCCAAATCCTAATTTAACAAAATCAGCTAAGTTTCCTGAAACTGAAACAAAATCTTCTGCTTCACGAACGCTAAGCCCTTTATCCATAACCATTACTATACCTTTTTTTCTTGGCTTTTCTTGTCTTTCAGGTAAAAATGGTAAATCTATATTCATATCTTTATTTTTTAAATAGTTGATAAGATTTAATTTGATAATTTATTGATATTTATTTAATTCAGGAATAAAGTAAAAAATTGTTAATCTATATCCTGATTTAACATAATAGACATTTCTAAATATTTATAAGCTTCTTTATTCTCTTCAATATTAAATAAGTAATTAGACAGATGAAAATATAGTTCTGCATTTTCAGGTTGTTGTTCAATACCTTTCCTGATAATTTCAATAGCTTTTTCAAAATTACCTTGTTCTGCAAATATTTTAGAATAATCTATCCAGTTATGTGGATTATAAGGGTCTAATTCACTTACTTTTTTAAAGGAAATGAGTGAATCATCTATTAAATTTTCATCATATTGAATATGAGCTAAAATGAACCAGGATTCAGGATTTAATGAATCTATATCAATAGCTTTAAGAATATATTTTTTTGCAACATTAATATTGCCAAGTTTTTTATTGGCAGAGCTAATTCCTATCAATGCGTAAGAAAACATCTCATCTTGTTCAATTGCTTTTTTATAAAATTTAATAGCAGAATGATAATCCTTTGTTTTCTCGTAACATTCACCAATTTGATAATAAGTTGTTGCTTCAGCTTGCTCAAAAGTAAGAGTTTCCTTATAAGTTTCAATAGCTTTATTATAATATTTCAAATTATAATAAGAATTTGCTTTATTGAGATATGCTGATAAATATTTGTTATCTATTGCTATGGCAAAATCAAAAGATTCAACAGCTTTTTCATGCATTTCAACATTCTCATAAGAAATTCCTAAACAATGCCATGCAACTTTAGAAAAAGGATTTTTTTTAATGTAATCTTTGAAAAAATTTATACTATCTTTCTGTCTATCAGCAAGGTCAAAGCAAAATGCTATTTCATACAAAATTGTATCTATATCAAGAGCAACTTCTAAAGCTTTTTTCAGGTATTCTAATGCTTTATCATAATTTTTTAAACCCTCATATTCAAAAGCAATATTAGAATATATCTCGTCTAGATCTTCAATATCATTAATTGCTTTATTATATTCTTCAATAGCTTTTTTATGTTGTTTTAGTTGACTATAAATGTCGCCTTTCATAAGAAATACATCAGAATTTGAAGGTTCTAATTTTTCAGCGTTTAAAAGAACTTTTAAAGCTTTTTCCATTTTTTCTTCTGAAATAAAAAGCTGAGCTTTTTTTAATAATAAATTTACACAATTAGGATGCTGCTCAATAGCACGTTGTATTGCAGAATTAGCTTTTTTAAAATTCCCCCCTTCAAGATAATAATCTATTATATCCTCGAACTCTTCAACATCAAAAAAGTAAACCTCTCCTGCGATTAACATATCATCAAAGCGTTCTACTAATGAACTTATAAAACTATCGTTATCTTTGCTATGATATTCTTTCATGAATCTTTCTGCACAGTAAATTAATAATATGCAAATTTAATAAAATATTTAAGTTCAAAATGTATAAATAAAATTAATTGATTTTAATAAATATATTTATATTAATGTTAAGATTTAATAACAAAATAATGTGATATTTTATATTTTCTGGATTTTTATAAAGATAATGATTATATCTGTATTTATTAATAGATTTGCAGTTGAACATATAATAAATTTCATATATGTTATTTCATAAAAAGAAATATATTAGTTCTGGCTCTATTTCACGACTTGCCTGGCAGAGATTACTAAAAAATAAACTGGCTGTTATTTCTATGTTATTTATTTTAATTGCTGTAATAATTTCTGTTTTAGGTTACGTGATAACCCCTGATTCAACACCTTTTGCTAATGAACAATTTCTTGAATTGACTACCAAAAAGCCAGGGTTCTCAGTTAATATTCTGCTTGTAAGAAAAAACGAGAAAGCAGAAAAGACTAATTTATTTGAAAAAATGATGTGGGGACAAAAATCTATTTATACATCTATACCTATTAAAAAATATTATTTTAAAGGCTCAAATATTGTAATTGAAGAATATACAGGACAAGCAACTAATGATGGATTAAAAAAATCATTTAGTTTAGCAGATGTTGTTTATCCTATTTCTATTATTAATAATAAAGTAAAACAGAAGGACAAATATTTAATCTTTAAGGATACTAATGGCGAAATTCAAAAGAAAGCAATAAAAAAGTTAAGAGCTGAAATAAAAGATAATCATATTATTAAAAAAAAATTTTTATTAGGAACAGATCGTTATGGTAGGGATTTATTAAGTCAATTGATGATAGGCACAAGAGTAAGTTTATCTGTGGGATTCATATCAGTTTTTATTTCATTGATTATTGGAATATCCTTAGGTTCAATAGCAGGTTTTTTCAGAGGCTGGATTGACAATTTTGTTGTTTGGTTCATTAATGTAGTTTGGTCAATACCAACATTATTACTTGTAATTGCAATAACATTTGCTTTAGGAAAAGGATTCTGGCAGGTGTTTGTAGCTATTGGATTAACAATGTGGGTAGAAGTTGCACGTGTGGTTCGCGGACAAATTTTAAGTGTCAGAGAAAAAGAGTTTGTTGAAGCAGGAATAGCTTTAGGTTTTAGAAATTTTAGAATAATCTTCAAACATATACTCCCTAATGTTATGTCTGCTGTTATTGTTATTTCAGCTGCAAATTTTGCTTCTGCCATATTAATTGAAGCAGGACTTAGTTTTTTAGGCATTGGCGTTCAGCCGCCAATGCCCTCATGGGGTGCAATGATAAAAGAAAATTATGGTTATATTATACTTAACTCAGCTTATTTAGCTATTTTACCAGGTTTGTGCATTATGCTTATGGTCTTAGCTTTTATGCTTATTGGAAATGGTTTAAGAGATGCCCTTGATGTTAGAACTGTTAATATTTAAATCAATAACGTTTAAATTTAATGTTCTGACAAGGTTCCCATCTTCTTAATGAAAAGCAATGACCTTTAACAAAATTTATTTTAACAGAAAAATAAATATCAATTCCACTAAAGTTACTGTAATTAAAAAAACCTCTTAATTTATCGGTCCCTATGGTAAAATTTAAAAGTCTTGCAGAAAATCCAAGCCTTGGATCCTTCATATCGTATAAAGAGATGGGAAAATCAAACTCAATATTTCTTCTCTCATAACGTGGTATAATAGAAATTATACTAGGTCTTTGAATATATCCGTCGCCTATTAAATGAATACCATAAATGAAAGTACTATTAAAATACCATTGTTTTCTATAATGATAATCGAACTGTAAACTCAAAGCAGTTGGTAAAGCAATTGAGAATTGCTTAGACTGAAATGAGGCAGTTGAATCATTGTAAAATTGGGAACTAAGCATTTTAGAAAAGTGATTTATGTCCTTATATTTAGTAGCTCTAATATTTTCCCAATGATATTTTATATCATTATAAGAATGTTTTTGAGCATTTTTTTTAAATTTAATAGTTCCAAAATCAAGAAGCGACAAACCTATTCTATATCTATAATCCTGATAGTTTTCTTTACAAAATCTATTATATTGTCTATTTTCTATCTCATTAATTTTTTTTTGATATGTTATCCCAATATCAAAACCCCAACCTTTACCTTTATAAAAATCTTCCTTTAAAGGGAAATCATTATTATTATAATCCATTGGTAAGGAAAATCCGACTTCAGCATTTAAATTATTTATATCTATTAGTGTGTCATTTGGAACAACATAATTAGCATTATAACAATTTATGTATGCTCCACTATAACTAAATAATCTTTTAATTGTAATACCAGCAGACAAGTATGATCTATCTCTTTTATAAAAAGCATAAGCATAACTTAAGCCAACTTCTCCCCATGTTAAAGACCCAAAATCGAATTCTTTATCAATATAATTAATGCCTTGCTGAGGTTTGTATCTAATTCCTTTATAAATAAAATTGGCTACATCATAAGGCATATTTGTCAATGAAGTAGCACTTCTAACATCTGTTTGAAAACCAAAAGCATGGTCACCCTTTATTAGCATCAATGAGGGACCATTTATTCGTAAATTTAAAAAAGCATTTTTTTTATCTTTACTATCAATATTATAATAAGCTATTTCATTTTGTTCTCCATGTACAGGATAATGAGGATAACGCTCAAAAAATCTAAAAAATTTGTAATCACTTTTGCTTAAGTAAACATAATTATTCTGTTCAAAGATATCTCCTGAAATTATGTTTATATCTAAATAAAGTTTTGAACTGAGCATTGAACTTGGGTTTATGATTACTCCATTTGTCCCTGCATAATTACTATTAATAATTCCTAACATTTCCTGGGCTTTCAATGGAACTATTGAGATATTAAGAATTATAATAAAAAATATTATTCTGATGAAAAACTTAAAAGTAAAAAGGGTATGCTTGATAGAAAAGAAATATTTCATAAACAAATAATTTTAACTTTGTCAAATTCATTAAAAAATGCGTAAAAATAATATTTTAATATTCAATTTTTTATCTATTATTAAATTTTTTAATAAAAAAATAGAAATTTGTTAATATGACTTGTGTATAAATTATTGAATTTGTATTAATTAAAAAATAATAATTTTATATTTTTTTTGTATTTATGAGTAAAGCGTAAAAAGGTTTAAATTATAATGTGTTGAAAGGTTTTTCAAATATTTGAAAAACCGATAAATCGATTATGAGCTGATACTTTATT
>CAYNBX010000129.1:0-5645 GCA_964395505.1 uncultured Bacteroidales bacterium
TCTAATTATTCTTTTATAAATCCATTATCAATTTTTGAAATTAATTGCAATTGGTCATTTTTTGTTTTTCATCAATAAATCAATATAACTCTATAACCCGACAGCATAATAACCCATCAATTTGACAATCTGACAATCCTACACACATACTTTAAACTCTCTAATTCTATTTCTTCGGAGCAATTACCATAATCATCCTTTTCCCTTCTAATTTAGGCATTCGTTCAACTTTCCCATATTCTATCAATTCTTGAGCAAATCTCAAAAGAATTATTTCTCCTTTTTCTTTATAAATTATTGAACGTCCTTTAAAATAAACATATACCTTTACTTTAGCTCCATTTTGCAAAAAATTTACTGCATGTTTTAATTTAAAATTGAAATCATGGTCATCTGTATTTGGACCAAGTCTTATCTCTTTTAAAACAACTTTTGCAGTCTTTGCTTTCATCTCTTTTTGTTTCTTCTTTTGTTCATAAAGATATTTTTTATAATCAATAACTTTACAAACAGGCGGAGTAGCATTTGGTGATACCTCAACCAAATCAAGTCCTAAATCATCAGCTGCTTCCAGGGCTTCTTTTAAGGAACAAATTCCTTGTTTTACATTATTACCAACCAGTCGAACTACAGGAGATTTAATATTCTTATTAATATTATATAAATCTTCTTTCTTGTGAAATCTTCTATTCCAGTTTCCTCTATAATTTTTATTAAATACTGTCGCTATTTTATTTCCTCCTATTATTTAAATTTAAAAATATATGTAAAAAATTATTTATCTTAAAATTAATTTGTCTTATCTTCTAAACTGATAAACAAGTAAGGAATTAATTGCCATTTACTTTTTTTACTTCCTCTATAATCAAATTAGCAAAACTCTCAATAGAATATATACCTATATCACCTTTACCTTGTTTTCTAACAGAAACTGTATTATTTTTTTCTTCCCTCTCCCCTACTATCAACATATATGGAATTTTTTTCACTTCTGCATCACGAATTTTTCTACTCGTTTTCTCGTTTCTATAATCAATTAAAGTGCGAATTTCGTAATTATTTAGCAAATTTAAAACTTTTTTAGCATAATTATGATATTTTTCACTTATTGGCAATATAACAGCCTGGTCAGGTGTAAGCCATAAAGGAAATTTACCGGCAGTATGTTCAATTAAAACAGCAATAAATCGCTCCATAGAGCCAAATGGTGCACGATGTATCATGACGGGTCTATGCTTTTTGTTGTCTTTTCCAATATATTCAAGTTCAAAACGTTCAGGAAGATTATAATCAACCTGAATTGTTCCAAGCTGCCATTTTCTTTTAAGAGCATCTTTTACCATAAAATCAAGTTTAGGACCATAAAAAGCTGCTTCTCCTATCTTAATTATAGTTTTAAGACCTTTTTCTTTTGTTGCTTCAATAATTGCCTTTTCTGCTTTTTCCCAATTCTCATCCGAACCAATATATTTTTCTTTATCTTTAGGATCACGTAAAGAAATCTGAGTTACAAAATCCTCAAAATCAAAAGTTTTAAAAATATGAAGTACAATGTCAATAACTCCTAAGAATTCTTCTTTTAATTGTTCGGGACGGCAAAAAATATGAGCATCATCTTGAGTGAAACTCCTAACTCTTGTAAGTCCATGGAGCTCCCCACTTTTCTCATAACGATAAACAGTTCCAAACTCAGCCATACGAATAGGAAGCTCTTTATATGAATGGGGTTTAAATTTATAAATCTCACAATGATGAGGACAGTTCATTGGCTTAAGCATAAATTGTTCTCCTTTAACAGGTGTAGAAATAGGTTGAAATGAATACTTACCATATTTCTGATAATGACCTGAAGTTTTATATAAATCAACGCTTCCAATATGAGGAGTTATAACCTGGACATAGCCTGCTTTTTTCTGAACCTTCTTGAGAAAATTTTCAAGCCTTTCCCTCAATTCAGCACCTTTTGGCAGCCATAACGGCAAACCGAGTCCGACTTTTGAAGAAAAAGTAAATAACTCAAGCTCTCTCCCTATCTTACGATGATCACGTTTTTTCGCTTCCTCAAGCACAGCAAGATATTCCTTTAATTCTTTTTGTTTAGGAAAAGTGATACCATAAATCCTTGTGAGCTGCTTTCTTTTTTCATCTCCTCTCCAATAAGCTCCTGCAACATTTAACAGCTTTACAGCTTTTATAAAACTTGTATCAGGCAAATGAGGACCACGACATAAATCAACAAAATTCCCTGACTTGTAAAATGTTATATCACCATCTTTTAACTCATCAATAAGCTCTAATTTATACTCATTATTTTTTTTGGTAAAATAATCAACTGCTTCAGATTTTGAAACTTCTTTACGTATAAACTTATTTTTTTTCTTTGCAATCTCAATCATTTTATCTTCTATCTTCTTGAAATCTTCTGATGAAATAACTCTGTCTCCTAAGTCAACATCATAATAAAAACCATTTTCAATATTAGGACCTATAGCAAATTTTACACCCGGATAAAAAAACTCTATTGCTTCTGCCATCAAGTGTGCAGATGAATGCCACATTACAGCTTTCCCTTCTTCATGTTTCCATGTTAACAGCTTAAGTTTTGAATCTCTATCAATTGGCCTTACCGCATCCCGGACCTCATCATTTACTTTTACTGCTAAAACATTTCTGGCAAGACCCTCACTTATACTCCTTGCTATTTCTAAACCGGTAATACCTTTCCTATACCTTTTAACTGAATTATCCGTTAATGTAATATTTATCATTACTATAAATTATAAAAATTGGGTGCAAATTTAATTATTTTTAGTTCTTTTTTCTTTTTTTTAAAAAATATTTTTTTATGAGCCTGATATTCAAATATTTTTTTGTATTTTTATTATGGGACATATTTATCTTTTTGGGAATTATTAATTTAATGACTTTACCCTATTTATTTTCATTTAAAAACCATCATTTTTTAATAACTTCAAATTCAGTTCTTCTATTATTTGCTCTGCCTTTTTCTGTTTTGTTTGTATCTATTGGCTTATTTTCTCCATAACCCTGAAAACTCAGTCTGTCCTTTGTTATTCCATTTGCGACTAAGTAATCATAAACAGCTTTAGCTCTGTTTTCAGATAAATTTTTATTATAAGCCTTAGCTCCCACATTGTCAGTATGTCCATTTATTTTTATCTTCATTTCAGGATTATTGTTCAAAAAATCAGTCAATATTTTTAATTCTACTTTTGATTCGTCTTCTAAATTAAATTTATCTGTTTCAAAAAATATATTTTTCAGAACAATATTTTCTCCTGCTTCTATTGGCTTTAAAGGGATATTTTTCAAAAAAGGATTAATATTCGTTTTTACGCCTATCAAAGTAAAATTTTCAGAATAAAACAAATAACCATCTTTTGAAACATTCAAAGCATAATTTCTATTTGTAGGAATACAAACTAAAAATTCACCATTAACAGGGTCAGAGAAAGATTTTCCTTTAATTTTTCCTGTTGCCAGATCAATTAATTCAAACTTAGCTTCTAATCTTTTTTTTGTTTTTATATCAAAAACAACACCTTTCATATATGTAGTCTTTTGAGGACGTGCTTTTTTGTACAAATTAAAACTGTAAATATCATATTCGCCTTTACCTCGATACATATCTGAAGAAAGATAAGCGTGTTCTGCAGAGGCATCAACAATAATGTTGATTTCATCAGCTTCGGTATTTATAGGATAACCAAGATTTACAGGCTTAGTCCAGTTTCCTTTTTTATCTTTTCTTGAAAAAAATATATCTCTGCCGCCCATACCGAGATGCCCCTTAGATGAAAAATATAAGGTTTGATCATCAGGATGAATAAAAGGTGCCATTTCCTCTTCTTTAGTATTTATTTTATCACCTAAATTAACAGGCTCACTCCATTTTCCATCAGGCATAAGAGTGGTCTTCCAGATATCTGAGTCCCCTTTACCGCCTGCCCTTGTACTCGCAAAATAAAGAGTTCTACCATCAGAAGATATTGAAGGTTGTGAATCCCATCTCTTTGAATTAACTTCCTTGCCCATATTAACAGGCATTGTCCATCTTCCCCCTATACGTTTTGAATAATATAAATCACAACTGCCAAAACCATCATTACGATAACATACTGTGAAAAATAAAGACATACCATCTGGTGAAATACAAAAAGCTCCTTTATTGCCAAAAGTATTAAAAGGAAAACCTAACCTTTTAGCTTTACTCCATTTTCCTTTTATCTTCTTTGACATATAAAAGTCTTCTTCTCCTCTCTGAAATAATAATTTATTATGTCTGTTTTTTATTTTTTGAACAGTAAGAACAAGAGTTTGTCCATCTGCTGTTATTGCATTTACAAACTCATCATCCTCAGTATTTATGCTGTCACCCAAATTTATAGGATTAAAAGGTACAGGGTGCATCCTGGCATTAATTGCAAATTCACACCTTTTTATATTATTCTCAGCTTTTATTTTCTCAACATCAGTAATTTTATTATACTTAAGATAATGTTTATAATACTTTAATGCCTTAAAATATTTACCAAGTGATAATTCTAAATTTGCAAGAATATAATAAACCGGAGGATAAAATTCAGGATCTATACTAATTGCTTTTGTATAAAAAACAACTGCATCTTTCTTGTCTTTTTTATCTGCATATATATCCCCAAGAAACATATAAGCTTCAATAAAATTAGGGTCTGCTTTAATAGCTTGTTTAAGTAAATTAACTGTTTCTGAATAATTTCTTGCTTTATAATATGACTCAGCTCTTTGATATATTTTTCTTGCTTTCTTCGATTTAGTGGTAAGATCTTGAGATAAACAAATATCAAATATTAAAAAAAATAATATGAATAATATAATTTTGATACGCATTTATAAATTAGCTTTTAAGAAAATTAATTCATTAAATATTAAGCAAATAAAATTTATTTTTAATCATAATTCATCATATTTTAAGGTATTTTCATATATTTATGACTCTGCAAAGAAATCTTCCATTTTGGTTGAGATAAGACATAATCAACAATGGTTTGCATATTTTCTTTAGCTCTGCTCCATTCCGGTTGTAAGTATAAGATACAATCTTCTCTAACTAAGGCAGCATTCTTCTCAGCCCACTCAAAATCAGACTCCTCATAAATAATAACTTTTAATTCATTGGCTTTAGTATAGATTTCTTTGAAAGGAGGTTTGTTTTTTTTGGGAGACAAACAAATCCAATCCCATTCACCTGTTAATTTATTAGAACCAGAAGTTTCAAGATAAGTTTTTATATGATTTCCTTTAAGTTTCTCACATAAAAAATCAAGATTATACAATAAAGGTTCGCCTCCGGTAATAACAACAGATTTAGCAGGACATTTAGCAGCATTTTTCACAACAGCATCAACTGAAACAGGAGGAAATAAATCTATATCCCATGTTTGTTTTTCATCACACCATTGGCAGCCAACATCACAGCCAGCTATTCTTATAAAATAAGCAGGTTCTCCAGTATGAAAACCTTCACCCTGAATGCTGTAAAATTCTTCCAATACAGGCAGCACTTTACCTTGGTTCAGTAATATTTTATCTCTTAATTTCAATATGTATCAATAATTATTTTAAAAATAGAAAATAATAAATGA
>CAYNBX010000130.1:0-5598 GCA_964395505.1 uncultured Bacteroidales bacterium
AAAGCCTGAACATAAGAAGATAATAAAGCCTGAACATTTGACTAGTGAATCTTTTCGCAGAAAGGTATGGGATTATAAAAATAATCCTCAAAAATGGGTGTTTGAAGGCAATTTGCCTTGTGTTATCGATTTTTATGCAGATTGGTGTGGCCCTTGTAAAAGAGTTATACCTATAATGAAAGAATTATCTGAAAAATATAAAGGTAAAATAAATATTTACGAAGTAAATACTGATAAGCAAAGGGAATTAGCTGCAGTTTTTAGAATAAGAAGTATTCCATCAGTATTATTTTGTCCTAAAAATGGTAAACCTGCTATGCAGCCAGGAGCCTTATCAAAAGAAATGTATATCAAAATTTTTGAAGGATTTGTTTTAGGAAAAAACAAAGATAAAAAAACAATAAACTAAAGTTTAACTAACATCAATGAATAAAAAAATAAATTAAATGGAACATTTAACAAAACAGACTTTTTTTGAAAAAGTCTTTAATTATGAAAAAAATAGGGAATGGAAATTCGAAGGCAAATTGCCTTGCATTATAGACTTTTATGCAGATTGGTGTGGCCCTTGTAAAATGGTTCATCCAATACTTGAAGAAATATCTAAAGAATTAAAAGGTAAAATTAATGTTTATCAGATAGATACTGAAAGAGAACAAGAATTAGCAGCAGCTTTTGGTATAAGAAGTATTCCTTCTATGCTATTTTGCCCATTAGAAGGTCAACCTCAAATGGCAGTTGGTGCATTGCCTAAACAAACATTGTTACAAGCTATTAATGAGGTCCTTCTGAACAAAAAGAAAGTACCAACAGAAAAATAACATTGTTTTTTAAATGAAATAAAAGGCATAGTAAATTATTAACTATGCCTTTTTTTATTATTTTTTGAAATATCTGATATATTTGCAGGAAATTATATAATTATTTTTATGGGAAAATATTATAAGTCAGCTATTTTTTCTACAGCATATTTAGCTCCAATAGAGTATTTTGTTCAAATATTGAAGTATAAGAAAATATTTATTGAAAAAGATGAAAATTATATAAAACAAACTTATCGTAATCGCTGCTGCATATATGGTGCTAATGGTAAACTTACATTGAGCATCCCAGTTGATAAAGGTATGAGAAATCATAAGAAAATAATAGATACAAGGATTTCTTATGATGTTTTTTGGCAAAAATTACATTGGAAATCTATAAAATCTGCTTATAACTCTTCACCATTCTTTATTTATTATGAGGAATATTTAAAGCCTTTTTATACAAAGAAATATAAATTTTTAATTGATTATAATTTTGATATCTTAAAGATGTTGTTAAATCAAATTGGTATTGATATAGATATCGATTTTACAGAAAAATATATAAAAAATTATACAGATACGATTGATTTACGCAGTATAACAAATCCAAAACTGAATAAAAATAAAATAAATAGTAATAGGGAAATGCATAGTTACATCCAGGTTTTTGGGTCTAAATTTGGTTTTATTCCAAACTTAAGTATCATCGACTTATTATTTAATGAGGGTCCAAATACTTTAAATTATTTATCAAAAGTTTAGCAACTGAGGCAAAAGAATATAAAAATACATTTTTAAAATTAAAATATCCGTATTTCTTATTAGATGTTAAAAGGAGAGTTTAAAATTTAGATTTTAGGGTTAAGAATAAAGGAAAAAATAAGATTGTCAAGTTTTGGATTGTTTTTTAAAAAGCAATCCAAAACTTAAACAAAAAATCAACAATTATTTAAAAGAAAATAATTGTATTTTTGTTACATAAAATTGTAACTTTTCGATTAATACTACTGGTAACTTTTGGATTAATATAAACAAATATCAGATAAATATCCGGAAAGGTTGAAAGATTAGTGCAGTTAAACCCGCACTGAGCACAGCTTCAAATTCTGTTATCAAAACAAATAAATGTTATTTATAAATATGAAAAGTAAAACATACAGTGTTATTACAGGAACGGGAAATTACATCCCAACAAAACGTGTAAGAAACGAGGATTTTCTTTCCAATGATTTTTATGATATAAACGGTGAGAAACTCAAAAAAACGAATCAAGAAATAATTGATAAGTTTCGTGAGATAACAACTATTGAAGAAAGACGATACGTTACAGACGATTTATTGACCTCTGATATTGCATATTACGCGGCTATTGAAGCTATAAAGTCTGCAAACATTGAAAAAGAAGAATTAGACTACATAATTGTTGCGCATAATTTTGGCGATGTAAAATATGACAATAAGGATTTAGATATTGTACCCAGTTTAGCTGCTCGAGTGAAATATAAATTAGGAATAAACAACCCTGATGCAGTAGCTTATGATTTGCCTTTTGGCTGTCCGGGTTGGCTGCAGGCTACTATTCAAGCTGATTATTACATAAAATCAGGAGATGCCAAAAAAATACTTGTTATCGGTGCTGATACTTTATCCAGGATTTCCGATCCCCATGATAGAGACAGTATGTTGTATGCAGATGGTGCGGGAGCTGTCGTTCTGGAAGCCAGAAACAGTGATAAACCCATTGGAATACTTGCACATAAAACACGCTCTGATACCTTTTTGTATTCTAAAATGTTATATATGGGCAGATCATACAAGCCTGACAATGAAAATAAGAATGATACTTTTTTAAAAATGAATGGTAGAAAACTTTATCAATATGCACTTGAAAATGTACCTCAAGCAATAAAAGACTGTCTTGATAAGTGTAATATTCCTATTGGTGAAATTAAGAAAGTGTTAATTCATCAAGCTAATGGGAAAATGGATGTCGCAATATTAAAAAGACTTTATAAACTTTATGATATAGTTGATGTGCCTAAAGATATTATGCCTATGACAATTTCACGATTGGGCAATACGTCTGTAGCGACTCTACCGACTTTATTAGATCTCATATTAAAAGATAAGTTGAAAGGCCACAAAATAAACAAAGGCGACATCCTTGCTTTCGCATCCGTTGGAGCAGGAATGAATATTAATGCATTGATTTACAAGATGTAATTGAATATTGTTGAAAAATAAATATTCAGCTTCTAATATAATCTCATATACACTACAAGTAGTGTTCTCTTTTATTTTCAACGAGTTAAATAGGAATAAATTTTTTAAAAACTCCCGTTTTATATCAAATTTTATGTGGTATAAATGGAACTTTTATATAATTTTGTTCTATATATATTATTGCTTGCTGAATTCAAGTCACGAATACAACTTTTTGTTTAGCCAAATGTAATGATAAAAATTCATTATTGTCTAAAAATTAGTTTTAATTTTATATGATAATCCATCTTGTAAAATACTTCTATAAGGATAGTTAGAAACATTTCTATAGGATAAAATGATTTAGAATAAGGTTCTTAAAGATGAGAATTAAGTTATTAAGTTATTCCTTCATTTTTATAATATTTCTACTGATTAAATCATAAATTTCCTTATAATCAGGATGATTAGCAAGCATTTCTAAATGTTTTTTAATTGTTTTCATGTCTTTTCGTACGGCTGGTCCTGTTTGCACATTTATGGGATTATTGTTTATTACCTTCTTTGCAGTTTCTGTTATCAAGGGTTTTAGTATTTCGAAGTTAATATTTTGCTCATCAAGAATATCTTTTGCAATAACATACATAAAGTTAGTAAAATTACAAGCAAAAACTGCTGAAAGATGAATAATTTTTCGCTCTTCATATATACATAATCTTACATCTTTTGATAAGGTTTTTGCCAGATCAACTAATAATTTCGTGTTTCTTTTATTATTTGCTTCTATACAAAAAGTAACTGATGAGAAATTTAGGGCTGTATCTTTTGAAAACGTTTGTAAAGGATAAAAAACTCCATAATTTGATGAAGTTTTCTTCAATACTTCCATAGATGTTGAACCTGAAGTATGGACTATTAATTTATCTTTTAAATATATTTTTTTTAGAAAACCTTCTAAAACCGAATCATTTATTGAAACAATATAAATATCGGCATCTGAAGTCAAATCTTTTAAATTATTAGTGTATGATGATGAAATTTTTTTCGCCAATTGTTTGGCAGAATCTTTAGTTCTGCTGTAAATCTGTATAACATCTTTGCCAACATTATTAAAAGATAGGGATAGATGCGTTGCAAGATTACCTGCTCCAATTATTGCTATTTTCTGAATCTTTTCCAATGCCATTATTTGTTTTTTATAATTGCTAAAATACAAATTATTTCTCTTTCTTATAAATACATATTTATATCTACTACCTTAAATCCGTAATTTACTTCGCAACGAAAAGTTGAAATGAACGTCAGTGTTGACGCAGCACAGCGAAGAGCATCACAGGCGTAGCCCTTGTTACGAAGAAAAGGTTTGAGCAAGCATTCCCAACAATGTCATTAGGTTCAGCTTTGCATAAGATTTAGTTTGCGGATATAAGGTATTATATAATATTTTTGTGTTTAATTCACAGGATGTATAGTAAACTGAGAATTTTGCAATTGATAATTTAATGAATTATATGGGTTTACAGCTTTAATGAAATTATATTTTTTCTATTATTCTAATCTTTGTAATTTAGCAATTTTAATACAAAAGCATTAATCTGAAAAATATCATTGTTAGAAACAGACAGCTGCGTTTTTTTTATGTATATTAAAAATAAAATAATTTTAAAATGACAAATAAAGAAAAAATAGGAATTATTGGAGGAACTGGTTTAGAAAAATTTAATGTCTTAAAAAATCCAAAAGAAATAAATATTGAGACTCCTTATGGCAATCCAAGTTCAACATTATTAACTGGCAATATTGAAGGCATTGATGTTGTAATTCTTTCACGTCACGGCAGGCAGCATACAATACCACCCACTCAGGTGAACAACAGAGCCAATATTGATGCATTAAGACAAATCGGTTGTACAAATATTTTGGCAACTACTGCCTGCGGTAGTTTAAGGGAAGATATACACAGAGGGGATATTGTAATTTTAGACCAATTCATTGATTTTACAAGACATAGAATTATAACTTTTTACGACAAATTTGACCCTGGGAATTTAAAACATACAGCAATGGCTGAACCTTTTTCAAAAAAATTAAGAGAAAATTTAATAACTACTGCTAAAGAATTAAATCTAAACTTTCATCCTGAAGGCACAGTGATAACCATTGAAGGACCAAGATTCTCTACAATAGCTGAATCAAAAATGTTTAAATTATGGGGTGCAGATGTTATAAATATGAGTATCGCTCCTGAAGCAATACTAGCAAATGAAGCAGGCATACCTTACGCTGCAATAGCACTAAGCACTGATTACGATTGCTGGAGAAAAGACAAAGAACCTGTGTCATGGCAAGAAATCTTAAAAGTATTTGAGAAAAATGTACACAATGTAAGCAAATTATTAATTAATTCTATCCAAAAATTCTCAGAGAAAAGCTTTGTGTCAGACAGTAAACAAAGCAAATAATTATTTGTTCTACTTTATCTGAAAATGATAATGCTTTTAGCTTTTCATTTCCTGTGATTGAAAAATAAAGTAAATTTTAACACACCCTGTACATTTCACCCTGATACGTTTAACTACAGGGTAAATTA
>CAYNBX010000131.1:0-5579 GCA_964395505.1 uncultured Bacteroidales bacterium
CTAATTATTCATAATTTTTACTATATATTAAATTTCTTTTATATTTGCCTTTCAAATTAATTTAAATAAAAAAAACTATGAAAAAGTATCATTTAATCGTCATTTTAGGCTTTTTATTATTAAGTATTAATGTAAATATAAAAGCTTGCACAAATTTTTTATTTACAAAAGGAGCTACAAAAGATGGCTCCACAATGATAACTTACGTGGCTGATTCTCATGTTTTATACGGTGAATTATATTATCGTCCTGCGATGGATTATCCTGAGGGAGCAATGTTTGATGTGCACGAATGGGATACTGATAGATTTTTAGGAAAGATAAAACAAGTTCGCCACACATATTCCGTTATAGGGAATATGAATGAATTTCAAGTTGCTGTTGGTGAGACAACTTACGGGGGTCGCAGTGAATTACAGCATCAGCCAACTGCAACAATGGATTACGGGAGTATGATGTTCATTGCCTTACAAAGAGCAAAAACAGCACGCGAAGCAATTAAGATAATGGTAGATTTGGTTGCAAATTATGGTTATTGCAGTGAAGGAGAATCGTTTTCTATTTCTGATCCGAATGAAGTCTGGATAATGGAAATGATTGGCAAAGGCAAAGGAGAAAAAGGGGCTGTTTGGGTCGCTCGAAAAGTACCTGATGGATATATATGTGCTCACGCAAACCAGGCAAGAATAACTACTTTCCCTTTAGAAAACAAAAAAAATTCTATTTCTTATGATAACATAGATAAAATATCTAATCCGGATATAGATTGCGTTTATGCCTCTGATGTAATATCTTTTGCAAGAAAAAAAGGATATTATAAAGGTAAAGACAAAGACTTTAGTTTTTCTGATACTTACGCCCCTGTTAATTTTGAAAGTGCACGATGGTGTGAAGCCAGAGTTTGGGAGATGTTTCGCAGAGTTAATAAATCAATGGATAAGTATAAAGCTTATGCAGAAGGGAATGTTATTAAAGATAAAAATGGATATGCAAAAAACAGACTTCCTTTATGGATAAAACCAGATAAAAAATTATCTGTTCATGATGTGATGGAATTAATGAGAGACCATTTTGAAGGAACTGATCTGGATATGACAAAAGATATTGGTGCTGGTCCTTTTAAGCTTCCTTATCGCTGGAGACCTTTATCATGGAAGGTTGACAGTGTTGAATACTGCAATGAACGAGCAACTTCAACACAACAAACAGGTTTTTCTTTCATTGCTCAAGGACGCTCCTGGATACCAAATCCTATTGGCGGCATTTTCTGGTTCGGCATTGATGACACTTACAGCAATGTTTATGTACCTATGTACTGCGGAATGACAAGAGTTCCGGAATCTTATGCAGTTGGCAATGGCGATATGCTTACATATTCTGATAATTCTGCCTTTTGGACATTTAATCTCGTATCTAACTTAACTTATCTTAAATATAATGTGATGATAAAAGATGTTCAAAAAGTCCAGAAGAAATTAGAAAATAAATTTATTGCCTTTACTCCTGCTGTTGATAAAGCAGCAGCTGAACTTTACAAAACCAACAAAGACCTTGCAAGAGAGTTCATCACTGAATATTCATGTAACCAGGGAAATAATACAGTAAGAAGATGGAAAAAATTAGCACAATATCTATTGGTAAAATATAAAGACGGAAATGTGATGAAAGAAAAGAACGGCAAATTTGAAAAAGATAAATACGGTAATCCTGTTTATCCCAGCCAGCCAGGTTATCCTGAATGGTGGTATAAAATAATTATTGAAAAAACAGGTGACCATTTTAAAATGAAATAAAAAATTCTGCCTTTATATTTTTAAGAACTTTATTTATTCTTAATAATTTATAATTATTATTGCTTAAAAAGTTTTGCTATTAGTACGACTTGTTTTTTAATTAAAATGATATACATTATTACCTTAAATCCGCAAATTACTTCGCAGCGAAAAGTTGAAATGTGTGTCAGTGTTGGAGTAACTCAGCGAAGAGAATCACAGGCATAGCTCTTGTCACGAAGAGAAGGCCTGAGCGAGCATTCCCAACAATGTCATTGGGTTCGGCTTTGCATAAGATTTAGTTTGCATATATAAGGTATTAATATAATTCTGAAAAATAAGACTAAGATTATAAATTGTATATGAGCGCAGTATGGAAAGTCATATATAAAAAAATAAGAAACCGTTAAAACGGTTATTGCCTTTTTTATTTTATTAACCTTCAACTTAAGTTGAAGATTAATAATAAAGTATCAACTTATAATCGATTTATCGGTTTTTCAAATATTTGAAAAATTTTCTAAATCATTTTAATTTAAACATTTTTAGACTGGACTCGTATATATAAAAATATTGAAAAATAATTATCAAAATGAAGAATAGGATAGGAATATTTATACTTGTTTTCTTTTTACTAATAGCTAAATTAAGCATTTCATGCACTAATTTCATTGTTACAAAAGGAGCTTCAAAAGACGGTTCAACAATGCTGTTTTATACTTGTGACGGTCAGTTTCTTTATCATTTAAAATATTATCCAGTTAGGGATTATAAGCCTGGAGATTCTACAGAATATAGAAACTGGAGAACAGGTATTTCTGGTAAGATAAAAGATGCTCGGCACACCTTTGCCACTTTAGGTTTCCAGATGAATGAATATCAGGTTTCTATTGGCGAGACAACTTTTACAGGAAGAGAAGAACTCATTAATAAGTCAAAATTTCTTCAATATTTTGATTTAATGCACATAGCTTTACAAAGAGCTAAGACTGCAAGACAGGCTGTAGAAGTAATGACCAGGATTGTTGATACTTACGGTTATGGAAGCGAAGGGGAATCTTTTTCAATAACCGATCCAAACCAGGCGTGGATACTGGAAATGATTGGCACAGGGAATGGAGGTAAAGGAGCTGTATGGGTTGCACTAAAAATCCCGGACGGTATGGTATGTGCTCATGCAAATATGTCAATAATAGGGGAATTTCCTCTTGATGACCCTGAAAATTGTGTTTATTCAAAAAATGTAATTTCATTTGCTATTGAAAAAGGATACTATGATCCGGGGTCAGGAAGACCCTTCAGGTTTAATGAAGTGTATAATCCTATAAATCCTAATAAGCTTAAATATTGCGAAACAAGAGTATGGCGTTTGTTCTCCAAAGCAGCTCCCTCTTTGAATTTATCATCCGATTATTGTAGGGGCATAAGAGGAGCAAAGCGTTATCCTTTATGGATCAAACCCGATAAAAAATTATCTTTAAAAGATGTTATAAATATTGTAAGAGACCACTACGAAGGAACAAGTTTTGATATGACAAAAGGTTTGGAAGCAGGTCCTTTTGGAACACCTAAGCGCAATAGTCCTTTATCATGGCAACTGGACAGTGTAAAATATTCCTGGGAACGTCCTATTTCTATATATTATGCTTCTTTCTCTTTTATTGCTCAATCACGCTCGTGGCTGCCTAATCCATTGGGTGGTATTGTTTGGTTTGGTGAGGATGATAATTATACTACTTGCTATGTCCCTTTATACTGCGGTATTAACAAAATACCACAATGTTTTAGTAATGGAGATATTAAGACATTTTCCTGGGATTGTGCATGGTGGGTATTCAATTTTGTTTCAAACTATGCAAACCTAAAATATTCTTATATGATAAAAGATATTCAAAAGGTACAAAATGAATTGGAAAATAAATTTATAGCACATCAGGATTCTGTTGAAAAAATAGCTGTTAATCTTTATAATAACAATAATAATGAAGCATTGACTAAATTTCTAACAGATTACTCTCTAAGCCAAAGTAAAATAGTTTTAAAAAAATGGACAAAATTAAGCTATAATCTTATCAGTAAGTATAATGATGGATTTGTCAAAAAAAATAACAGCAGATATGGAAAAAATGTAGGATATCCTGATGAATGGGAAAGAAAAATTATTAAAGCTGAACCTAATAAATTTAAGATTCCTATTAGGAATGATGATAATAAATAAAAATATCATCAAATTAAATTATAGTTTTAGTTTTTAAATATAAGAAATTATTTTTTGCTAAATTTGTAAAAAAATTATTATGGATAAAGAAGATAAATTATTCATCCAATTGCTTTATATTTTTCATGCTACTGCAATGCAGGCACTTGGTAAAGCTAAAAATCCTGTAACAGGTAAATTTAATAAAAATATAGAACAAGCTAAACAATCAATTGATATGTTAGAAATGATAAAAAATAAAACAAAGAATAATCTTTCTGATGAATTATCAAAAGCTTTAGATTCCTTTTTAACTGAAGCTCACTTAAGCTATGTTAAAGAAGTAAATAAAAATTAAATTTATAAATTGATAAACAGTTATTTATAAAATTATCAATAAATACAATAAAATTTGATTCTAAATATAAATTCTTTAATCTTGATTTTTCATTTGTAAAAATACGACTGAACACAGAAAATTAGAATATTTTTATCTTATATTTTATTTACCAATTTATAAAAAAACGTTAAATTTGGAAAAATTTTATTTCATTCATAAATACTGTATGTAAGAAAACTTCAAAAAATAAATAAAGAATATTTACACAATTAATCTAATCATAAATAAAAACTAACTATGGAAAAATCAGTGGAAATTAACGAAAAAAAGTCAAAGTCCAAAAAAAATTGGATATCAATAGTTCTAATATTGATAATCGCTGCTTTGGTTGTCGTATTAATAACAACAAATAACAAATTGAAAACCCTAATTGCAGAAAAGGAACAACAAAGAGTTGAATTAAAATCAGAACTTGATTCTTTAATCATAGAACATGACAGCATTAAAACAGAATATGGTATGCTGTCAAAATCATTGGTAGTTAAAGATAGTATTATTCAATCTAATGCAAAAGAAATCAAAAAACTTCTTAATACAGAATACAAATATTATTTAGTAAGGAAAAAACTTAGAGCTTTAAGAAAAATATCACAGAGCTATGTTCATCAGATGGATTCATTATATACTGTGAATAAAAAACTTAAGATTGAAAATGCTCAACTTGCAAGTAATTTCAAGAAAGAAAAAAATACAAACATTGAATTAAGTAAAGATAAAGAGAAATTATCTCAAAAAGTCTCTCAGGCTTCTGTATTGAAAGCTTATAATATTATTGCTGAAAGCATTCATTTAAGAGGAGGCAGAAAAGAAGTAGTTAATAATAAAGCAAGAAGACTGGATAAAATAAAGATTAGTTTTACTTTAAGTGAAAATAAAATTATTGCTGCAGGTACAAAAGTTATTTATATTC
Source organism: uncultured Bacteroidales bacterium (assembly GCA_964395505.1). Lineage (GTDB taxonomy): Bacteria > Bacteroidota > Bacteroidia > Bacteroidales > AUK083 > AUK083. Next base: position 5,280 of record CAYNBX010000131.1, read on the forward strand.
GTATTGCTCGTCCTGATAAATTAATTTTAACAAAAAGTAAAGTAAATAAATATACTTTTTTATATAAGGGGAAAACATTGCAATATTCTATTAAAAAAGAAATTGATTATGAAAACCAGGCAATGGATTTGTGTTTATATTGGACAAAAAGACATTCAGAAAAAGCTCCAATTACTGGAACTTATACAGTTACAATTTTTTCTGATGATAATGTAATTGGAGAGACTCATTTTAAATTAAGATAATTATTTTTTTTGAATTGTTTTTAAATAATTTTAGAGACAAGGCAAGCCTTGTCTC
>CAYNBX010000132.1:0-5576 GCA_964395505.1 uncultured Bacteroidales bacterium
GAGTCGAGTCTAAAAAGGCAGATTTTTGTCAAAATCAAGGCGGAAAGATTTTTTTTAACCGGAGTTAACTTACTGTTAATGAGGATTGAAAAATTCTTGACAATGCAGAGGTTGGCAACAAAGAACCTTTTTAGACCGAACTCAGTTCTATTTACAACAAGCTATAGTCAAAATACTATTTAAAATTACAATTTGGGAAAAAATACATCAAATAAATTTTTATTATTTTAAATAAAAACTAACAAATTGTCTCTAAATACTGAACAAAAAATATGGCACAAAAAAAGAAATACAGAAAGTATGTCAGAGAATTTTGGATTTTATATTTTACAATATTAAGCTTTATAATTATATTATTTATAGGTATATCAATGGGATTTTTTGGTTTTATGCCGAGCTTTGAAGAACTTGAAAATCCCAAAAGCAATTTAGCTTCAGAAATATACTCATCAGACCATAAGCTTTTAGGAAAATATTTTATTGAAAATCGTTCAAACATTCATTACAGTGATTTATCTCCTAACTTAGTAAATGCTTTGATATCAACTGAAGATGTTCGTTTTAGAGAACACTCCGGCATAGATGGTAAAGCAATAATAAGAGTTGCTTATGGAATTATTACAGGCCATTACAAAGGTGGCGGCAGTACTATTACTCAACAATTGGCAAAAAATCTTTTTCCACGAGGTGAAAACCTAACGAAACTTCAATTAATAATAAAAAAACTTAAGGAATGGGTTACTGCTATAAAACTTGAACGAAACTATACAAAAGAAGAAATTATTGCAATGTATTTTAATACTGTTAATTTTGGAAGTCAATCTTTTGGAATAAAATCATCAGCAAAAACTTTTTTCAATACTAATCCTATTTCATTAAAAATTGAAGATGCAGCTTTATTGGTAGGAGTTGTTAATGCTCCTACAAAATACAGTCCTATAAGGAATCCTGAGAATGCTTTTAAAAGGAGGAACCTTGTACTTCATCAGATGATGAAATATAATTATATCAGCAAATATGTTTATGATTCTCTGAAACTCATACCTATTGATATGTCAAATTATCATATCCGGACTCATAATACAGGTCTGGCTACATATTTAAGAGAATATTTAAAAAAACGATTAAAACATTGGTGCAGTCAACACTACAAAGCCGATGGAACACCATACAATCTATTCAAAGATGGTCTTAAAATTTATACCACTATTAATTCAAAAATGCAGAAATATGCGGAAGATGCAGTCAGAGAATATCTTGGGGGAGAACTGCAGCCTTTGTTTTTCAAACATTGGAAGGGATATACAAACGCACCTTTTGAACAGTATTTTACAAAAGGGAAAATAGATACTTTGATGCTTCAGACAGTGCATCGTTCCGATAGATACAAAAATCTAATAAAAGCTAATGTGCCCGAAGATTCAATAAAAATCATTTTCAATACACCTGTTAAAATGACTATCTTTTCATGGAAAGGAGATATTGATACTGTGATGAGCCCAATGGATTCTATAAGATATTTTAAATATTTTATTCAGTGCGGGCTAATGTCAATAGAACCTAATACAGGTTATGTAAGAGCTTATGTAGGCGGTTTAGATTATAATTATTTTAAATATGATCATGTAACTCAAGGCAGAAGACAAGTAGGTTCTACATTTAAACCTTTTTTATATACCTTAGCTATGCAGGAAGGAGAATCTCCATGTACAAAAGTTCCAAATATTCAACCTGTTATTGAACTACCTAATGGTGAGACCTGGGAGCCAAGAAATGACTCACATAAAAAGCTTGGAGAGATGGTTACTTTAAAATGGGCACTTGCTAACTCAAATAACTGGATTTCTGCTTATTTGATAAAACGATTTACTCCGCTAAATGTTATTAAGATTGCAAGAAAAATGGGAGTTACAAGTCCAATGGACCCTGTACCCTCAATTTGCTTAGGCACATCTGATATTTCATTATACGAAATGGTAGGTGCTATGAATACTTTTGCAAGCAAAGGTGTTTATGTTAAACCTGTTTTTATCACACGAATAGAAGATAAAAATGGGAATGTGTTAGAGAGATTCAAGCCTGAAAAAAACGAAGCTATGAGTGAAGAAACCGCTTATCTTATGTTAGACTTAATGAAAGGCGTAGTTCAAAGTGGAACAGGAAGACGCTTGAGATTCAAATACCATCTGATGAACCCAATTGCAGGCAAAACCGGAACCAGCCAAAATCAATCTGATGGCTGGTTTATAGGCATAACACCAGACTTAACAACAGGCATTTGGACCGGCTGCGAAGACCGCAGCGTTCACTTCAGAACTATAGCCCTTGGACAGGGAGCAAATACAGCCTTGCCTATCTGGGCTATTTATATGAAAAAAATATATGCTGACTCTAGCTTAAATATTTCAAAGGGAGACTTTGAAAAACCTTTAAGACCTCTATCTGTTGATATTGATTGCGACAAATATGACACTGAACATAACTCCAATAATAAAACTGACGTTGATAATGATAATTTTTAAAAAACTATGAGAAAATTTTCTTTTATTTTTATTATCATTTTATTAATACTTCAGGAAACATACGCCCAGAACAATACAAGAAATAATAAAGACACTTTGCATTATATTTTTATGGGGCATATCTATAATAAAAATCATAAAAAAAGTGAATACAAAATAGACCCCCGTATTGAACAACTTGATAAATCAAAATATGACAGAATTTGGTTAGGCGGTGATGTGTGTTCAGAAGCTACTTTAGATTATTCAACAATACAATACATTGACAGTATTTTTGATTTATCAAAACCAGGGAATTATTGGGCTTTAGGCAATCATGATGCAAGAAACAGAAATTATGATTGGATTAAAAAGTTTACACACAGAGATACATATTTTGCACATTATCAAGATGGAATAACAGCAATAGTTCTAAATACAAATCTTGTTCCCAGTGATTGCGAAAACCTTAACAAACAATTTAACATTATCAAAAATGTTTGCGACACAATAAACAAATCATCGTTTTTGTTCTTAATAATGCACCAAGGTATATGGCGTGATGTTCCAAACCTACCTCCACCTTGTACTTATGCTCAAAGTGACCTTAAATATTGGAATGCTAATTGTGACTCAGTTAATACTTCTTTTGCTGAAGTAGTTTATCCATTATTAAAAAAAGTAAAAAAAAGAGGCATTGATATTTATTGTATTCTTGGTGATATGGGAAGCAATGGTAAAAAATTCTTTATGCAATCTGTTGACAGTATTAATTTTATGGGATGTGGGTTAAATAATGAGCCAACTGATAATATTTTGATTTTTACTCATATTTTACCTGAACAAAAAATAACATGGGAATTTCAAAATTTAGATTCTTTATTGAATGTACAAAAAAAGAATAAATTATCTGATAATTAATTTCCCTCTAATAATTTTTTCAGGATACTTTTTTAAAGTTATAGTATAAATATAAACACCTGACTTTAAGGTATTTTTACTAAAACTAATCTTATTTTCATTTTTTATGTAATAATGTCTAACCTCTCTACCATTAATATCAAATAATTTAAAATTATATAAAGAATAATTGATTTTTGGTTTAACATCAAAAATTGCTTTTGTAATCATTGGATTAGGATAAACAGAAACAGAAAATTTATCAGTAATTGTATCAGCAATATCATTAAAAATTAAAAATTTGCCATTTTTATCAAGTCTAATAAAATAAATATCATTTTTACCATTACCATAAGATTTTGTATTTCCAAGTAAAACGCATCCACTATCCTCTGTAGATTTAACAGAATAACCGTATTCTGAATTTACACCACCAATAGTCATTTCCCAGATTATTTCTCCTAACATATCAGTTTTAATCAAAAATATATCAATAGAATTTCCAATGTCTGAGTTATCAGTTGCACCTAAAAGATATAAACAATTATCAGAAGTAATATCAAAGGAATAACCATAATCGAAACTTTTGTTGCCATAAGTTTTCGACCAAAGTTTATTACCTAATTTATCAACTTTCATCAACAAAACATCAAAACTTCCATTTCCTTCACTTTGAGTAGAGCCTAAAATATAATATCCATCAGCATCAGCTAAAATAACATTTCCAAAATCATGCTCATTTCCGCCATAAGTTTTTCTCCATATTTCGTCACCTGAATCATTAATTTTAATAATCAAGATATCAGCATCATGTCCCTGAAAATCAGCCTGAACAGGATTATAAAATCCACCAGCAGTTCCAAGCAACATAAAGCCACCATAAATTTGTAAAACATCAAAACCATAATCAACATATTTAGTACCATAATTATGCGACCAAATTTTATTGCCTGAGCAATCAGTACGTACTACATAAAAATCGCCCCTTGGTTCAAAACTTTTTGAATAACCAATTAAAATATACCCCCCGTCATTTAATTCTTTAACAGAAAAACCCTGATCTCTGCGATAACCACCATAATATTTATCCCATAACTTTTCACCGTTCTCATCAATTTTTATAAGATGCATATCTTCTCTTTCAAAACCATAATCCCATGAATAGCCTAAAATAATATATGAATTGTCAGATGTTGGCTCAACAGAATTTGCAAAATCCTGATGTATTGAACCGTAAACTTTCGACCATATTTGTCTGCCAAAACTATCTATTTTACTTATATAAACATCTGAACTACCTTCCCCTTGACTTTTGGTATCACCAACGATAATAAAACAATCATCATTTGTCCTACACAACGAAATACCATTATCATTTTCTACACCACCAATTACTACTCCTGGAAAATTTTGAGAATTTATTGTTAATGATAAAAATATACAAAATAATAATAAATTAATCTTTCTAATCATGATAAACTAAAAATTAAATGTTTTAATAACTACTTATGCAAAAAAAATAAAAATAATTATATTTTTCCTAAAATTTAAAAAATGAGAGTAAAAAAATATAGTTCTTATAAAAAACTAAGGTCGTTATATTTTTTATATTAATACCTTTCGATTAATGGGGTATGTAATTTCTGATTAATATATACAAAAAATACTTAGCTTTGGAGAAAAATATATATAAAATATTAAAAGAAAGTTCACAAAACACTCAAACAAAATTATTTTAAAATATTACATTAAATTTGAGTATTTACAAAGATATATGTTTAAAAGAGCAGTAAGAATTTGTTTTATCCCTGATTATGTGCTTACATACACATGGTTCTTTTAAAAAAATATTAATAATGATTAATGAAACAGGGAAAACAATTATAGACAGGCTGTGCGACACAAAAAAAAGAAAGTTTTGATAATCCTTAAAGTTTAATTTATAAACTTATAAATATCTCTTAATTTTAAACACAAATCAAAACTTTTACCCACTCAAAATAAAAAAGAACTATTTTTTGTTTATAGATAAAGGATGAATCATTAATTTTGTGATAAAATAGGCCCCGTAGTTCAATTGGATAGAATATCAGATTTCGGCTCTGAGGGTTGAGGGTTCGAGTCCCTCCGGGGTTACTATAATTAGTGTTTGTCCATAAAGTCAGTGTTTGATTC